>NZ_JBXWRD010000040.1:0-43483 GCF_059612725.1 Ruegeria sp. YKSF070
ACACCCGCGCGCGCCTAGCCGCGCGCGCGGACCTCTTCTCAAAGAGCAACATCGCAGAGTTTGCAAAGGCAAACTCTGTTAACAAAATCTCATCAGAGATTTTGGGGGCTCTGTATCGAGCGCCGGCGCGCCAAGATCAGCGGCACGCATTGATTGGGCGAGTCGTGAATGGTCACGCAGTCGAGACACTGAAAGCATTCGTCATAGTCGATTTCTCCACTGGGCTGGATGGCGCGATAGTTGCAGCGTACCCGGCAGAGCTGGCAGGGGCTGCCGCATTCGGTGCGGCGCGGGATCCAGCCACGCAGGCGCAACAGCCCGCCAATCGCCATCAGCGCGCCCAGCGGGCAGACATAGCGGCAGAACCCCTTGAAGGTCACCATGGAAATCACGATCCAGGCCCCGGCATAAAGCGCGAAATACCATTCGCGCAAAAAGAAGGTGGTGATTGCGGTCTTGAACGGCTCCACTTCGGCCGCGGTTTCCAGTTCGCCGGGCACCAAGAGCACCACCGCCACCAGACCGGCCAGCACCGCGTATTTCAGCCATTTCAATCGCCGGTCCCAGGCGTCGGGCAGGGGCAGGCGCGGTAGGCGCAGCCAGCGGCCCAGGTGATGGGCGAATTCCTGCATTGCGCCATAGGGGCAGAGCCAGCCACAGAACAATCCGCGCCCCCAAAGCAGGAAGCCCAGCACCGCCGCGCCCCAAAGCAGCAGCGAGACCGGATCATAGAGCAAGAACGCCAGACTGCCGCCATCCAGAGCACCCCGCAGCACCGCCAGCGGCGTCACCACCGACAGCTGACTCTGTGCCCACCAGCCGACAAACCCCAAGGTGACCGCCAGCACACCCAGTCGCAGCGGGACATAGGACCGCAGACCTGCGAGGCGGCTTTGTCCCAGCAGCAGCGCGGGGATCAGCAACCCCAGAAAAATCGTGAGCAGACCGATATCAAACGCGCGCCCACGCAGCGCCTCTTGCCAGGGCGGCAGCGCCGTGGGGCCGGTCTCGGACAGAAAGAACCGTTCGGGCGTGGCATGGGTGAAACTGAAGCTGCGCGCACCGATCACCGGCTGGAAACTGCCATGGGCGCGTTGCACTTGCAGGGTCAGCTCCCAGTCCGAGGCCGGATCGAAGCCCAGCCGCCGGTCGGCCCGCAGGATCATTGCGCGGCCTTCGGGCAGGCCGGGCGCCAGTTCGACGAAGAGATCCGCATCGCGCAGCGCCACCGGCAGCCCGCCCTGTTCCGCCGAGATCAGATCGGGGGCGGTGTTGCGCACGAAATCCTCACCAACCAGTCCGTGACGCGCGGTCTCGATCAGCAATAGCGGCTCGTCATGGGGTGAAAGCACCTGAAACTGTTGCAACTCTTCCAATGTTTGGGCCGACAGTACCGCTCGGGCGATTGCGGGCGGTCCCAGGTCGAGGATCCAGAGATCGATAAGAGGGGCCTCGGGCTCGGTCACCGCCTCGGGGTCGTCGCCGGCCCAGAGGGTGCCCTCGAAACCGGCTTGCACCTGGGCGTTGGTAACCATGTGACGGGTGGCGATGCCCTGGGAGACCAGCGCTGCCCAGTCGAGCGGTTCGTCATACCGTGGGTCGGGCGCGCGCGGCGGCGCGGTGGCGATGCCCTGCATGCGTTCGCGCGCCACGGCCAGGCTGGCGGCCAACACGGTTTCATGGGCGATGCGGATCGAGGCGGTGGCCTTGGTCACCCCGTCCAGATAGGTCAGTGCCGAGGCGCCGCCGCCGCTGTTGCCATAAGGCGTGCCCACCACCATCGGCGTGGCGATGTTGAGACCGCGATACTGCTCCAGAAACTTCTCGAAGGGGGCAACGCCCAGACCCGAGACGAAGATCGGCTCGTTCTGCTCGATCAGGCGCACTTCGATGAAGCTGCCCGACGCATCGAGCATTACCAGCAGGTTGACCGGTGCACCGGAAAAGCCGGGCAGGGGAGCCAGCGGTTCGGTTTCGAACAAGTAGCCCGCCGGTTTCCCATAGACGTCGATCAGCGCGTAAACCCCGGTCTCGTCGATCTGTTCGCCCAGCAGCAGCGGCGGTTTGACATAGGCGGCGAGCTCGTCCGGGGTGAGCGGATCGGCGGTGGCCACGAAGGCTGCCAGTATCAGGCAGAATGAGAGCACAAGCGCGCGCATGGCGCCAAGGCTAGGCTGGGTTTTCGGGCCGTGACATTGGACCAAGGTCTTAGGATCGAGACCCCCTTCGGATGACGCGGGAAGTGCAACCATTGGATAATTCTGCCCAAAACGCTTGACAGCTTGGGTGAACCGGGTCCCAATCGCGCGAATGGGGGCAATGGAGATCGTGCATGCGGATCGCGACTGCGCTGTTGGCATTAGCCCTTTCCGGGCTATCGGGGGTGATCCTCGCAGAGACCTCTGACGCTATCCGCGCGCGCAAGCCCGATCTGTTCCATACCGAAACCGGTTTCAGGATCGACCGCCACAGGGCGCCCGTGCCAGAGGATATTCCACCGCCCGCGCGCAAGGTGTCGGCGCTCTGGGCGCGTAAGCTGATCGCGCGCGGGGCGGTGGCGCTGGATGTCTACGGCGCGGCACAGTCGCGCTATGATGAGTTGGACGGGACCTGGCTCGTTTCCGAACCGCGACAGAGCCTGCCTGGCGCGGTCTGGCTGCCCGAGGTCGGGCGCGGGGTGCTTGAACCTGCCATGCAGGCCTATCTGGAGCGCGAGTTGCAGCGGCTGACCGGCGGCAGCAAGGCCCGTGCCATCGTGGTGTTCTGCGTGGCCGATTGCTGGATGAGCTGGAACGCGGCGCAGCGGATCGCCGGGCTGGGGTATCTTCAGGTACACTGGTTCCCGCTGGGCACAGATGGCTGGCGCGAACTGGGCTGGCCGCTGGAGCCGGTCGAACCGGTGCCGGTGTCTGTGGACTGATCCGCGTGGGCCTAGTTGGCCCGCGGTAGCACCGCGCGCTCCACGCCGGGGAACAGATGGGCGACCGAGCGGTGAAACTCCTGCGGTTGCGCGCCCATGGCAGCGAACTCCTCTGGCAGCGGCAGGTCCATCACCTCGACCATATCGAGGCCTGTGCGGGCGGCATCATGCAGGGTCTCGTCCAGCCAGGACAGATAGGCGCGGGTCTGGCGCAGCGCGGCGCCGGTGCGGTCGAACGGGCCATGGCCCGGCAGCACGGCGGGGGCGCCGAGCCCTTCGAGCGTGTTAAGCGCCTCTTGCCAGCGTGCCAGATCCGCATGCGGCGTGGTGGGCGCGCGGTCCAGAAAGGCGAGATCGCCGGTGATCAGCAACCCGGTTTCAACGTCGACCAGCGCCAGATCGGCCTCAGTATGTCCGCCGAGCGGCAACGCGGTGAACCGGCGCCCGTCGATGGTGACCTCGCCCCCGTCGAGCGCGGTATTGGGCGGCACCGGCTCGGTGCCGCGCATCCAGTCGCCCAGCAGCCGATACATGTTGTCGGCGAAGGCGTCGCCGTCGCGGCGAGCGGCATCCAAAGTCTGGCCAAGGGCCAGGATGGGCCGGTCGGCAAAGACCTGGTTGCCAAAGAAATGATCCGGATGGTGGTGCGTGTTGACCACCGCGGACACGCCGCGCAGGTCCAGCGGGCGCAGGGTTGCCGCCAGCGCCTCGCCATAGCGGCGCGAGGGGCCGCTGTCGATCAGGATCAGCCCTGATTGCCCCTGAAGCACCGCGCAATTGACGATGGCGCCGCCATTGATTTTGTCGAAATAGTCTGTGACGCCTTCGATCATCCAGACACCCGGCAGCACCGGGATCGGCGCCAGACCATAGCGCAGCTTTGCCTGGGCAAAGACCGGGACGACGGGCAGGGCGGTCAGGCCCAGCCCGGCGGCGGCACCTGCCAGCAGGGCACGGCGGCTTGGCATCAGTTGACTTCCTCGCCCGTCAGCGTGCCCGCGATCTGGTTGCCGTTATTGTCGCGACCGCTCACATGCAGCAGCGGCGGCATCCGGGCGGGGTCGAAATAGAGGGTAAAGGCCGGGTCTTCGTTCACCGGTTCGCTCAGCGCCAGCCGCGCCAGTTCCTGTCCGGCGTCGTTGGTAAAGCTGAGATCGCGGATGATGAACAGCGGAATGCCATCGGCCAGCCCGGTATCCATCGGGTGATCCACGATCAACCGGGCCCGCCCGGTGGAGGCCCAGAGTCGACCGTGGATTTCACCCAGCTTCTCCTCCCAGTCGTCCGAGGCATAGGCCTCGGCCGGAGCGGTACAGCCGCCGCCCGCCGCGTCGATCAGGGTACCGCCCACATGCCAGCTGCCGCTTTTGGTGCGGACCGAGGCGCGCACGGCGGTGGCCTGGTCGATCTTGAAGCGCAGCGCCAGTTTCGCCTGCGCCTCGCCGGGGAAATAGCTGAGGATCTTGGGGATCGGCCCGTAATCGGCGGTAACCACGATCTCCTCGACATCGGGGATGGCGGTGGCGTCGATCAAGAGCGGCACGTGAAACGCGTCCTCGGCGGCGGCGGGCGCAAACACGCGCACCCGGTCGTCGAACCGGATATCGGCAGGGTCGCCCAGGATCGCGATCTGGTGGTCCTCCCACATGCCCGAGGCAAAGGGATCGTCAAGCGGCACCTGCGGCGTATCGGCGGCCAACGCCGCACCCGCCAGCAGCGTGGCGCACAGGGAAAGCCCGTATCTGAACATCTCTCTCTCCTCCGCGCCGCATTGGGCCAGATGGCGGCGCGAAGGGCAATGGCACTTTGGTTCTATACCGCCTGCTCAGGTCTTGAACACGCGGTAGATGGCCGGGATCACCAGCACCGTCAGCAGGGTCGAGCTAAGCAGCCCGAACAACAGCGACAGCGCCAGCCCCTGAAAGATCGGGTCGGTCAGGATCACCGCCGCCCCGATCATCGCCGCCACCGCTGTCAGCAGGATCGGCTTGAACCGGATCGCCCCGGCCTCGATCAACGTCTCGATCTTGTCGCGGTCGGGATTGGCGTGGCGGATGAAATCCACCAGCAGGATCGAGTTGCGCACGATGATCCCCGCCAGCGCGATGAAGCCGATCATCGAGGGCGCCGAAAAGGGCGCGCTGAACAGCCAATGCCCGATGATGATGCCCAGAAAGGTCAGCGGCACCGGCGTCAGCACCACCAGCGGCAGCCGGAACGAGCCGAATTGCGCCACCACCAGGATATAGATGCCCAACAGCGCCACACCAAAGGCCGCGCCCATGTCGCGGAAGGTGATCCAGGTGACCTCCCATTCGCCGTCCCACAGCAGGGTGATGACGCTTTCATCCTCGGGCTGGCCGTTCAGACGGATCTGGGGCTTGGTGCCCTCGGGCCAGTCCATCGCGTCCAGCGCCTCGGCCACCGCGAGCATGCCATAGAGCGGCGCCTCGAAATCGCCGGCCAGTTCGGCCATCACCATCTCGGCTGCGCGCCCGTTATGGCGGAACACGGGGTAGGAGGCGCGCTCTTCACGCAACTCGACCACATCGCCCAGCTCGACCACGCCGCGCGCGCCGGGCAGCACATTGGCCGGAACCGGGGTCGACAGGAACCGCTCGTCCACCACCCGGTCAGCGCTGTCGCGCGCGACCTCGATGGGGATCGGGCGGCGGCCCTCGCCCCGGTGCGAATAGCCCACCGTCTGGCCCGCGTTCAGGATCGCCAGCGTCGAGAAGACGTCCCCCTCCTGTACGCCGAAGAATTCCAGCTGATCGGTCGAGACCGTCGCCCTGAGACGGCGGGCCTGAGTGCCGAAACTGTCATCCACATCGACCACGAATGGCACGCTTTCAAACGCCTCGCGGATGCGGGTGGCGGCGGCGCGGCGGCTGTCGGCATCGGGGCCATAGACCTCGGCCAGCAGGGTGGCGATGACCGGTGGACCGGGGGGCGGCTCGACGGTTTTCAGCACCGTCCCCTCCGGCAAATCGAGCGTGGAGAGCCGCTGGCGGATATCCAGCGCGATGTCGTGGCTGGTGCGCTCGCGCGCATCCTTGGGCAGCAGGTTGATCTGCACATCGCCCAGCTCGGGCCGCGCACGCAGATAGTAATGGCGCACCAGCCCGTTGAAGTTGAAAGGCGCGGCATCGCCTGCATGGGTCTGGGCCGAGATCACCTCGGGCAACTCCAGCACGCGACGCGCCACCTGTTGCGCCACCGCGTCGGTATCCTCGACCGAGGCGCCCTCGGGCAGGTCGATCACCACCGAGAGTTCGGACTTGTTGTCGAACGGCAAGAGCTTGACTGTCACGTCGCGGGTATAAAGCGCGCCCAGCGAGCCGAATGACAATACCGCCGCCACCAGCAGGAACAGCCCGCTGCCGGATTTGGTGCGCAACAGCGGACGTGCCACGGCGCGATAGAGACGCCCCAGCGCGCCGCCATGCTGGGCGGCCTCGTCATGGGCATGGGCGGGCGCGCGGCCCGCGATCTTGACCATCAGCCAGGGCGTGATGATGACCGCGACGAAAAAGGAAAAGATCATCGCGGCCGAGGCATTGGCCGGGATCGGGCTCATATACGGACCCATTAGCCCCGAGACGAACAGCATCGGCAGCAGCGCCGCCACCACGGTCAGCGTGGCGACGATGGTGGGGTTGCCCACCTCGGCCACCGCGCGGATCGCCTTTTGTGTGCGGCTGGCGCTGTCGGGCATTGCCCAGTGGCGGGCGATATTCTCGATCACGACGATGGCGTCATCGACGAGAATACCGATGGAAAAGATCAACGCAAAGAGCGACACACGGTTCAGCGTGTAGCCCATGACCCAGGCCGCAAAGAGCGTCAGTAGGATGGTGACCGGGATCACCACCGCGACAACGATGCTTTCGCGCCAGCCGATCGAGAACAGCACAAGCACCACGATGGACACGGTGGCCAGGCCCAGGTGGAACAGCAGCTCGTTGGCCTTTTCATTGGCGGTTTCGCCATAGTCGCGGGTCACCGTGACCTCGACACTGTCGGGGATCAGGTCATGTTCCAAGAGATGCACCCGGTGCAGGATCTCTTCGGCCACCACCACCGCATTGGCGCCCGCGCGCTTGGCCAGCGCCAGCGTCACCGCCGGGCTGCGGCGGATCCCGCCACTGTCGTCGCGGGTGACATTGGCCACGATCCGCTCGGACGTGTCGGGGACAAAGCGCACATCGGCCACGTCGCGCACATAGACGGGCCGGTTGTCGCGGGTGGTCAGCAGCAGGTTGGCGATCTCGGCGGGCGCGTGCAGCGTCTCGCCCGCCACCAGCGCGATCTGTTCGCCGCCGTCGCGCACCAGCCCGGTGGCCAGTGCCCGGTTGGCGCCCTCGACCTTGGCCGCCAGCTGTTGCAGCGTCACGCCGTAAAGCGCCAGCCGCTCGGGGTCGGGCGCGATGCGGATCGCCTCGGGCGCCTCGCCCACCAGATAGGTCAGGCCCACATCGCCGATCTTGGCCAGCTGCACCTGCAACTCGCGCGCGATGCGGGTCAGGTCGTTGGCCGAGACATCCCCGGCGCCTTCGCGCGGCGACAGGGTCAGCGAGACGATGGCCACGTCGTCGATGCCGCGCCCGACGATCAGCGGCTCACCGATGCCCACCGGGATGCGGTCCATATTGGCGCGCACCTTGTCATGTACGCGCAGGATGGCGGTATCGGCGGGGGTGCCGACCAGGAACCGGGCGGTGACCATGGCATAATCGTCGCCGGTCTGCGAATAGACATGGTCCACATCGCCGATCGCCTTGACGATGGTCTCCATCGGTTCGGTGACCAGTTTCACCGCATCCTCGGCCTTGAGCCCCGGCGCCTGGATATGGATATCGACCAGCGGCACCGAGATCTGCGGCTCTTCCTCGCGCGGCAGGCTGATCAGCGCCACAAGCCCCATGGCAAGGGCCGCCAGGATCATCAGCGGCGTCAGGGCCGAGCCGATGAAACCACGTGTCAGCCCGCCCGCGATGCCCAGGGGCGTGTCCTGCGATTTGTCACTCATGTCCGGCCACCAGCACTTCGCCACCCTTGAGGCCGGACAGGATTTCGATCAGGCTTTCGCCCTCGCCCTCGGCCTCGACCGGGGTTCCGATCACCACCACACGTTCGCTGGCGCCGCCATCCGGTCCGGCGACACGCACGAAATCAAGCCCCATGCGCGAGGCGACCGCCGCGGGCGGCACCGCCACCACCTCGGCCCGGCCCACCGGCAGGCGCACCAGCACCCGGCGCCCGATGAATTCGGAGGACAGGCCCGCAACCTCGACATCGGCGATCACCCGGCCGTTTTCGATCTGGGGATAGAGCTTGGCGAGGGTGCCCGTCTCGGCCCCCTCGATCCCAGCGATGGCGATGCTGTCGCCCTCGGCCAGGAAATCCGCATGCCGCTCGGGCACCGCAAGGCGCAGGAAGAAGCCACCGCCGCCGATCACCGCAATCATCTCGCCCGGCAGCACGACCGAGCCTTCGGTCACCGGCACGTCGATCACCGTGCCCGAGATCGGCGCCAGGATACGGCCTTCGGCAGTGCGTTGCAGCAGCACATCGCGCTGCGCGCTTGTGGTGCCGATGCGGCCCTCGATCACCTGCACCCGCGTGCGCAGCGTGTCCACATTCTGTTCGGTTGTCACCCCGCGTTCCAGCAGGTTCTGGCCGCGCGCCAGCTCGGCCTCGGCATTGCTCAGCTCTGACCCAAGCGCGCTGAGTTGCGCGTCGATGGCGCGCAGTTCCAGCTCCAGCTTCTCGTCCACCGTGGTGCCGATCTGCTGGCCCCGGGTGACCGCGCTGCCCTCGGCCACGGAGATTTCCTGCAAGATGCCACCCAGCCGCGAGCGGGCGGGCAGGCTGTCGCGCGGTTCGACCTTGGCAAAGACCGTTTTCCATTCGGTGACGGTGACGCGGCGGGCGGTGGTATCGGCCAGTACGGGCGCCGCCATCAACGCGGCAAGGCTCATCAGCAGGGCAGGGAGGATCACTTTCATAGGGCACCTTTCGGTTCGGTCGACCGATCTGGGTGACGGGTCGAAACCGCTTGATCTCTATATATTCAAAAAAACGATTGCGTTTCAATGGGCGGCCCGTGTTTTTTGCATAAAACACAGCGCCAAAGCGTCGCGCCGGGGTTGTTATGCGCGGGCGATTACGGCGCTTATCCCGTTGCAAAATTTGGAGAAACGCCTCCTGGGGACGGGCAGGACATGCTGCAGTGCATCCAGTGGCGCCTCGGCGGGGGCCTTCAACTCGCAAACGGTCCAGGACTCGCGATGCGCCAGCTGTCCGTCAGGGCGTGCATAGGAGATGTCGCGATCAAAGGTGATACGCAGCCCATCCAGACTGAAATAGGCGCGGCGATAGCTGACTGCCACCATCGGAAACAAGGTGCCATAGTCGCGGTCGAAATACCCCTGCTGCAGCAGTCGCCGCTCGGTTGCGGGGTCGACTGGCCGCGTTGTCTTGAACCGTCCCTCGACCGAGGAGATCTTGGTCTCCAGCACCGCGCCTGCGTCGGTCTGTTCGGGATAACGACGCAAGCGAACCTTCTTGCGCGGCAGCACCCCTTCCTCTGAGTCCGAGAACATCTGCAACCCGGTGGTGTCGAAATAGACCGAGCGGATCAGCCGCGCGGGATAGAGCGGCACCATGCCACGGCCTTGCAAATCGGCTTGCAGGCGGGCCATGTCGCTTGCCGTCAGAACCACCTTTTCTTCGATCCGGAAACTCATCCGCTGTCCCCGCGCGGATCGAGGACCGAGTCGGCGTCGACCCAGCCCGCCGGGCCATTGCATTGGCCGGGACCAAGGCGCAGGTAGGCGCCGGGAAATTCCTGTTTCTTGCGAAAGACCTCGTGGCAGAACAGCGTGGCCTCGATCCCGATCCGATCGACGGTCACGCTGGATCCGTCCTTGGACGAGATGCCGATGGCGCTGGCACGCGCTTCCAGGTCGCCGATGGCGACCGTGCTCGCCTCGCCCACCGACACCGCCTTGTCGCCGCAGCTGGCCGCCAATACCCGGTCGAACCGATAGTGGCCGCCGCTGAGATCGAGACAGTCGTTGCCCGCGCCGGTGATCCGTGTCTCGGTCACGTGCAGATCGGCAAAATCCATGTCCACCGCATCCGAGGCGGCATCGTGGACCTCGAGCAGGGCGATGTCCCCCCGGCTGGAGACGATGTTGACACCGTCTTCGCATCCGCCGCCTTCGGCTGCGATCCTCACCCGGGACAGCGTCATGCCAAAAAGGGTCAGACAGCCGGTCAGCCCATAGGGGTTGAACCGCTGTTCTGGCGGGGCCATGGCGGCGGCGGGCGGCAGGGGCAGGCCCCTGAACGCGATCTCGACCCCCTCCAGCCGGTCGCCCATCAAGAGGGCCCAGTCGTCGGGTGCAGACTGGGTCAGCACCAGCCGCCGGCCTTGCGGGTCCGGCTGTATGGCAAGGCCGGGACTGTGGCGCAGGGTCAGGCCCCAGCCGGTCAGGGGCGTGGTGGTATGGGCCGTGCCATCCGATGTTTGCGCGGTCAGGGTCATGGTCAGTTTCATGCCGTCCAGCAACGCACCCGAAAGGGCCGCCACATGGGCTTCGCGGTCCAGAACCTCCGCGTCGCAGGCATCGCGGGAACAGAGCTGCGCCTTTGCGATCCCGCTGGCCGGATCGGCGGCGGCGATGTCTCGGCTGCGGGCCTCGGTCAGTCGCTGGAAGAGGCGTGTGCGGAAGACGGGCCAGGGATCGGAGAGGGCAGGCCCGGTGCCCTCCGAGGGCAGGACCAGCGCGGGCAGATTTGCGGCCAGACGGTGCAGCAGATGGGCCGCCGCATCCGGTGCGCAACCGCTGTCGCAGAGCGCCCGGTAGCGCGCGGTCAGGTCGGCGCTGTCCAGCGCGGCCACCGCCGCTTGCAGTCGGGCCATGCGTTCGACGGTAAAATGCGGTGCATATAGCGCCCGGTCACGCGCCCGCAGATAGCGCGGGTTGGCTCGCCCCGGCTCGGCCTCGCCATCGTAATAGATCGGCTCCATGCCTTGCAGAAAGGCGTTCCAGTAAAATTTACGGTTATGCGGGCGCAGCCCGTGGCTGGCGCGCATCGCAAACATCAGCACGGCATAATCCCACCAGATGCGCGCGGCCTCAGCGCTGGTCGTGTCCGGCAAGGGCAATCCGGTCAGCGCCTGCGAGGGGTCAAGGGCATTGCTGTTGCCATAGGTGGCATAGGCGCTCTGAAGCCGGGTAAAGGCATCCGCCGTCATCGCCAACGACGCGGCGCCGCGTTCGACCCATTTGCCGTTGACCACACGCGCCAGGCCCAGATCCTCGTACAGATAGCCGCCCCGGTCCGACCACAGCGCCAGCAGCGCCTCGTCGCCCTCGAACATCGGGCCCTCGCGGCGGCGGTTGTGTTCTAGAAACTCCTTGGCCACGGATTCCTGCCACAGCATCCGCACCGGCGTGCCGTTCTGCACCACATCGACGACCCGCGTGCGCGGCGCCAGAAATCCCAGCCGCGACAACAGCAGGGTGGCCAGCACCTCGTTTTCGGAATTGCGGGTTTTTTGCAGGAACAGCTTGAACCGTACCGCATGAGCGATATTGCCCTCGTCCAGGCGGATGTTCAGGCTTTGCAGCAGGCGTCCCCGGTCCAGCTCCACGTGATCCTTGAAATCGCCGTTCTGGCGCAGTCGGGCCGGGTGGTCGCAACGGCCGAAATCGTAGAAAACCGAGACGGTTCCGTCAAAACTCCGCTTGTATTTCTCGGCGATCTGTTGGCCATCCGAGGTAATGATCCGCAATCCGTTGCGGGCCCATTTTCGGGCCTTGTCGACGCTCACTTCGATCCGCCGGACCGAAGCAATATCCGCCAGTTCCGTCCGGTATTGCCCGGTCGGAAAGTCGCAGCCCGCCTCTGCAACCGGAGCCAGCAGCAGGGCGGGCACCATCACCAGAAGATGCAGCCGCCGCCACATGGCGTTCAGGCCGCCGCAAAGGCGATGCGGGTGATCCCGGTCTGGCCGTTGACCTCACCGCTCAGCGCCAGCAGATCCTGCCGCGAGGGGCTGGCAAAGCGATAGACGATCCCCTCGGGCGTCTTGTCGAACCCGACCAGCGCGGCATGGCCCAGTAGGTCGGGCATTTCGGTTTCGGAGAATACCTCAAGCGTGTGCAGCGCGTTGCCCTCGGTGAACGAGGTGGTGTAGAGCGGCACGCCCCGGACCCGCCGCGACCACCGGTTGAACAGTTCTGCCACCACCAGCGTACCCACCGCACTGCCGACCAGCAGCACCAGCCACGAGACGCTGACTGCGGCCGCGATCCCGCAAGAGATCATCAGGAAATAGGTCACCAGTTCCAGCGGTGATTTCACAGGGTTGCGGAAGCGCACGATCGACAGCGCCCCCACCATGCCCAGTGACAGCGCGATATTGCCCGAGATGACAGAGGTCAGCGAATAGGTGACCAGTGGCAACAGAAGCAATGTCAGCGTATGCGAAAAGGTCCGGATCCAAGTCTGGCCTGAAAAGATCACCGCCTGGCGAACCAGGAGCGAAGCGCAAAGCAGCAGCGCAACCGCCAGCAGCTTGTCCAGTTCGGATGACAATACGCCCATATCCCCCTCCCGAGATGTGCGGCAATCCTGAAGGGCGGCAACACCGAACCTGCGCCATGCTTACGCGCGTCACATGGTTGTCCAGCGAAATCGGCAAGGCCCCCACCTTTGGATCACGCTTCTTGCGACCGGTGCCTTCGAAACCCCCGAGGTAACCGGATACGATTATCCTAATCAATAACTTGCCTTGTGGCCACGGTAATCGACCACGTTGGAAACTGTCTGTTTCCGAAACCGGTACCCCTAGCGCCGTCTACGACGCAAAAGCGCCAGCAGGGCCTGCATTTCAGGCAGGCGCAACAGGGCGCATCCAGCCAGGAACAGCAGTCCGACAGTCAATGCATGGGCGCACAGCAGGGCCAGGTCGCCCAGGTCCAGTTGCCGCCAGACCAGCGTCGAGACCGCCGCCGCAACCACCGCGGCGCCGATCATCAGGGCGATCTCGCGCAGGTCGTGCCAGGTGCCCAACGCGCCGTGGCGGCGATGGAGCGCGCGTGCCAGCACCAGCGCCGACCCGGTCGAGGCCAGCAGGATCGAGCTTGCCACCCCCTTGAGGCCGAACAGCGCGCCCAGCGGCAGGCCGGCGGCAAAGCGGATCAGCAGAGCCACCGCCGAGAACCACAGGAACACCCGCACCAGCGGCAGCCCGTCATCGGCCAGTGTCGCCGGCAGAAAGGCGGCCAGCACCGCGTTCACCAGCAAGAGTGGCGCCAGGAAACGCACCAGATCGGCGGTGGCGGCGGTGTCCTCGGCGGTAAAGGCGCCGCGTTCCAGCAGAAAGGTAATGAGAGGTGTTGCCGCGATCATCACGAAAGCCACCAGTGGCAGGGTCAGGAACAGGCTGATCCGTACAGCGGCGGCGATGGTGGGGCGGGCGCCGGCCTCGGCCCCGGCGGCATGGGAATACTCGGTGTAATAGGCCGAGTTCACGGCCGAATTGACGGCGCCGGGGGCCGCGCTCAGCAGGCGCTGGGCGACAAACATGATGGTGACTCCCCCAAGGCCCGTCAGCGAGGCAAGCGCCGCGTCGGCCCAGCCCATCGCCATCTGTGCGGCGGCGTTGATGGTGACGGCGGCAGCCCGGCGCGGCGTGGTCGACCGGCGCGGCATCGAAAGACCGCCACGGTCCATCCGGCGCAGGTCGCGCAGGCCCTGAACCACGATCATCAGCGCCATCAGCGCGACCCCGATGACCAGCGCCCATGACAGCGACAGCGGCGTCACCGCCGCGCCCATCACCAGGAGCACCGGCAACAAGGTCACGCGTGGCAGCAGCCGCGCCAGCGTGGTCAGGCCAAACCGGCGGCGGGCAAAGTTGAAAGCGCCCGCAAGCGCGGCGATCCCGGTCAGCGGCAGGCAGAGCGCGACCACTCCCAACAGCTCGGCCGCCTGTGCCAGCCGGTCGTCATCGAAACCCGGCGCCAGCAGCCGCACCACGGGTTCGGCAAAGACCCACAGCGCCAGCGCGATCAGGCTGAGCAACCCCACGATGGGGATGCCGAAACGCAAGAGCGCCCGTCGCATGCCGGCATGACCGCCGCTCTGCACCTCGCGCACGAATTCAGGCACCGCCAGCTGGTTGGTCGCCTCAAAGGCCATGGCGATGGCCGACAGTACGAAACGGCGTACGGTGAAATAGGCATCTGCTGCCGGGGTGGTGCCAAAGGCGGCGGTTTGCAGCACGATCAGCAGAACGCTGAGCAGGAGCCCCACCAGCTTCAGTCCGGTCATCAGCACGATATTGGCCAGCAGGCGCGCGGCGGACATGATAGGGGTCAGGCCTTTCTGCCGGGGGCCGGGCCGCGCCCGGACAGACGGGCGGCGGTCGCGTCCGCCGGGAAACAAAGTGTTTCGGTGCAAATCATCGAGATTAAGGTTGAATGCTTTCCAGCCTTGCATGCAACATGAATCATTCGTTCCGTCCGGCACATTGTGCTGTGGGTTTGGGCGGAAACCGTCGGGGGGGACGGATGTACGCGTATGAACGCATTACCGATCCGGCCGGGTTCGCCGCGATCGAAGGTGAGTGGCACGCGCTGGCCAAAGCCAGCGGTGGCGGCGTCTTTGCCAGCCACGCCTTTCTTCTCAGCTGGGCCGAGACATATGGCCGGGGCCGCCCGCTGGTGGTCTCGCTGTTGCGCCACAAGGGGAAGCTGGTGGGCGCCTTGCCGATGTTCCGCACCGGGCAGGCCCGCGCGGTGGCCGCCATGGGCGAGGGACGGGCGGGCATGGCGCAATGGCTGCTGCACCCCGACCTGCCTGATGCCGACGCGGCGCTGGCGGCGCTGTTGCGGCCCGACTGGCTCAGCTTCTGGCGGCTGGAGCCGCTGGAGACCCCGGATGCCGAGATGCTGGAACGCGCGGCCCGGCTGGCGGGCCTTGCGGTACGGCGCAAGGCCACCATGAGCGCCTGCAGCGTGACGGCTGATCCCGATTTCGAGACCTATCTGGCCGGGCTCAAGTCCAAGACCCGGCAGGTGTTCCGGCGCAGCGAACGCAAGCTGGCCGAGATGAAGGTGCGTGACCTGCGCTCGGACCGGGACGGGCGCGCGGCACTCGACGCCTATCTGGCGGCCTCGCGCGCCTCGTGGAAGGGGCTGACCGGCACCGGTTACGGGGCCGCGCCCGAGGGGGTGGCGTTTCTCGAGAAACTCTTTGACCGGCTGGGGCCCGAGGCCTGCTATCTTGCCGCCCGACAGGTGGGCGATGTGGCGATCTCGGGGCGCTTCGTGATGGTGCATGACAATGTTCATTACGGAATGGCCAATGATTTCAACGAGGAATACGCCGAACTTGCGGTGGGTCGAAACTCGGTCATGCAAAGTGTCCACGACGCGTTCGAGGGGGGAGCGGCACGCTTTGACTTTACCCGCTGCAACGGATTGGTACGCGAGGTCTCGACCGACGAGCGCCCGCTGGAACGGCTCTTGATCCACCGGCGCGGCGATCCGACGCTGGCGGCCTTCTTTGCCGCGCGCGGGGTCCGGCGGTTGCGGCGCAAGGCCAGCGGCTGGCAGAAGGGCCGGCGCGGGGTGGTGTCGTGAAGGTCGTGCTGAGCCGCGATCTGACGCCCGGACAGCACGCAGCGGTCAGGACCTTTTGCGATGCCAGCCCCGGCTACAGCTATCTGCAGGACCCCGACTGGCCGGGCCTCATGCAGGACGAGGGCGGGCGTCACAGCTATCGGCATGTTCTGGTCACGCGCGACGCGGGCGGGTTGGCCGCCTATGGTGTGCTGCGGCTCAGCCGGGTGCCGGGCGGTTTGGCGCTGGGCGCGTTCCGGCGCGGTCCGGTGGTGGCCGCCCCCGCCGATCTGGAGCCGGTGTTGGCGGCGCTTCTGCCCGCCCTGCGCAATGCGGGCCTGATCACCATCGCCATGAACCCGCGATGGGAGGATGCCGAGGCCGAGACCGTCGAACGCCTGCTGGCGCGGCTGGGTGGGCAGGTGGCCCCGCCGGCGCGGCAACGGCTGCACAGTTGCACCGGCCTGATCGACCTTTCGCCCGCACCCGAGGAGATCTTTGCCGCCTGCAGTGCCCACGCAAGGCGCAACCTGCGCAAGCTCGACAAGCTGGGCTTGACCCTGCGCCCGGTCGCGGACGGGGCCGAGATGGCGCGGGTCCGTGACTGGACCGAGGCCTTCGCCCGCGCCCGCGATCTGACCACGCGCGGGCTGCCGGGGCTCGAGGCACAGCGCGACTGGATCGCCCTCCATGGCGGCGCGCTGATACTGGTCGAGGCCGAGGGCGCCCCGGTCGGGGCTTTCTCCCTGTTGCGCGACGGGCCGCGTGTGCTCAACATGTCCAACGGCTGGGCCGATCCCGACGCGCGTCTGCCGCGATCCTACCTTGTCTATTGGTACGCGATCCGGCGCTGGGCGGGCGGCGCCGAGCCGGGCGGGCCGCGCTGGCTGGATCTTGCCGGGCGCGACGACCCGCGCGTGCCCCGCAGCGATGCCGGGGCCGAGGGACGCGAGCGGTTCAAGGACGGGTTTCCCCAATGCCACGCGGTGCTGCCCCGGATGTACCGGTTCGTTCTGCGTCCGCTGCTGGCCCGGGCGCTCGACGGGGTCGAGTATCTGCGCGGCTAGGGCCAGCGTTCCAGCGTGACGGCGCCCAGATAGAGGATGACGGTCTCGGGGTTGGAATTGGCGGTAATGCCGATCTGCAAGCGGTCGATGGCGGCGCGCTCGGCGGGTACATCGGGCAGGGTGCGGCCCCGGTTGTCGAGAACCTTTTGCCCGTCCAGATAAACCTGAGATCTGCCGGGCTCCGCATCGGTTCCCAGGCTCAGGTCCCAGGTGACCTGGTGCCAGAGGCCCGTAGTCAGCGTCGGCGCGCTGTCGTCGGTCCAGGCATGGCCGCCGCCGATCTTCTTGCGGTCCACCCGCAGGCGGCCATGGCGCAGGTAGAGCCGCAGCCCGGGATTGCCGGACTGGCCGCAGAACTTGCATTCCAGGTCGAACAGGTGGATCGAGTTCGCCGGGTTGCCGGTCGGCAGGAACAGCTCGGCCGTGACCCGGATACGGGCACCGGGGCCAAGCGGGTCAAAGGGCAGGATCAGCGCCGCCTTGCCCACCTTGCCCGCCTGTTTCGCGCCGGCCTGCGCGCGGACCACCTGGCGGGTGCCGACGGGGTCGGGGGCGGGGGTAAGGGTGCCGTTCTGCTGTTGCAGGCGCAGGTCGGGCCGGGCCATCAGTTCCGGCGCGCTCGCGTGATGCTCCGCCAGCGGGGCCGCGTGCGCCGTGGCGGCGGCGATCAGCAGTGGAACAAGCGATCTCAACAACGGGTGCATCGGGGCCTCGGCTCTGGTGGCCCAAGGCTGTCATTCCGGAGGTCGCACTGCAAGGGGGGCGATCCGGTCGGCAAAGATACGCGCAGCAGCAGCATGTGCATACAACCCGGCCTGCGCAGGCGCGGCGGCCAGCGCCGCGCTCAGGGCCTCGTCTTGGCCCGCCATCTCGGTAATGCCCAATGCCATGGCGTCGGTATCGCCGATGGGAACGATCCGGCCAGCCGCCCCGGCCTGGCCGAGCAGCCGCCTTGGCCCGTCACAATCTGTGGCCAGCACCGGCGTACCCTGGGCCAGTGCCTCGACCACCACATTGCCGAACCCCTCGCGATGCGAGGGCAGCACGAATAATCCGGCGCGCGCCATATGCCGCGCCACGTCCGGGCTGTAGCCGGGCAGGGTGACCCGGTCCTGCAAGTCCATCGCCGTGACCAGCGCCTCCAGCTCGGGCCGGGCCTCGCCCTCGCCGAGGATGGTCAGCCGCAACTCGGGCCGGGTCCGCAGGGCGTGGGCAAAGGCGCGGATCAGGTCGGCATGCCCCTTGGCCGGATGCAAGCGACCGACCGCCAGCACTTGCGCCGGATCACGGGGCGGGCCGTCGCCTTGTACCACTTGCGTGGACAGCGCCAGCGCCTCGGGCGACAGGACCGGGTTGGGCAGGGTCGCCACCGCCGGCCGGTCCAGTTCCAGCGCCGCCAGCCAGTCGGCGCCCAGCCCCTCGGTCGGGGCCACCAGCAGATCGGCCAGCGGATAGAGCCGCCGCATCAGCCAGCGGCGCGGGCCGGGATGGCGGGCCATCGCCATATAGGCTTCGGGAGAGCTGTGTTCGCTGATGATCACCGCCGGGCGGCGGCGGGCCGGAAGCAGCCGTGCCGCCAGCAGGGCCGAGATGTTGCGCGCATTGGTGCCGGAATAGACCGCGTCCGTTCCTGCCAGCGCCGCGCGCAGCGCCCAGAGCGAGGCCATGGCACGCCGCCCGCCCAGGTCGATCGTCTCGACCGTGTCGGGGATCTGATCCAGTAGCGCACCGGTGCGGCTGCCCAGGATCAGGCGGATTCGGAATCGGTGTCCCTGTAGTTGCCGGATCAGCGCGACGGTCGATGTTTCGATGCCACCGGGCCGCAAATGGGGCAGCAGAATGGCAAGCTGGGGAAGCATCGCACGGGAATTATCCATAATCGTGTCGCCCCGGAATTGTATTCGGGTGACAGTCGCGGTCTGAGGCGGCTAACATTCTCATATTAAGGCAAAACAATAAGGGCCATCGAGCTGAACTGTCTCGGAAACAGACTGTTTCCAACCGCCTGTTATGTTCAAGGTTAATGTGTCGATAAGGTGGCGACATTGTGACCGTTTCGAAGGGGGAGCCCATTTTCGGGCAAGCGAGACGGGTATGAGGGGTTTGGCAGATGAAGATAGACATCTATGAGATCGACCCAGATCTTGCCGGTGTCGACGGGGGGGCGCGGCTGTTCGATGCCATCGCTCCAATGCCGGCAAAGGTGTTACGCGAGGCATCGACTGGGCAATCCCTGCGCGAGGGCACAGTGGTCCCGCTGCCTGGGCAGGGAGAGAAGTCGCCGGCGGATGCGGCCCCGCTGCGCGGGCTGATGTCTCCGGCGAATGTCAGGTCGGGTTATGTGCCGCGTTACCCGCGCTTCGACGCGGCGTTGAACCAAGTGCTTGCGGGACTGGCGTTGTTCGCGGTTGCGCCCGCGATGCTGGTTCTTTCGGTCCTGGTTCTAGTGTCGTCCGGGCGACCGGTGTTCTACTCCGGGGTGCGATTAGGCAAGGATCGCAAGCCATTCAAGATTTTGAAATTCAGAACTCTGTTGTCCGCCGCCGCTGCCCAGACCAGCCAAACGACCCTGCCGCGTCGTACCTTGCTGGAAACCAATATCGGTTCTTACCTGCGCAAATCCCGCCTGGACGAGCTGCCGCAGCTGATCAACATCGTCAAAGGCGACATGGTCTTTTTCGGACCGCGTCCGGTCAGGCCCGACCTCCTTGATCTCTACATGCGCGAAGCAGCCGGGTTCGGCCTGCGTTTCAACGTCAAGCCGGGCCTTGTGGGCATGTCGCAGGCGCTGCTGCCGCATTCGGCGGGCAAGCGGTTGCGCGGGCGGTTCAACTCGCTCTGCTGCCGGGCGCCGATGAATTACTGGGCGACGCTGGGATTTGTCCTGCATGTGGGACTGACCGTGATACGCCGGGCCGGGCGCGGCGTTCTGGATATGGCGCTGAACCTAGGCAGTCCGGCGATGCAGTTCAATTTCCTGCGCTCGGGTTTTCACCGGCCGCGCAATACGGTGGCGCAATTCGAAATGGAGGGCGAGGTCGTGACTGCCGGCGTGGTCGGCATCTCGGACCAGATCGTGCAATTCGTCAGCCCTCTGCCGCCGCGCCGCAGAAGCTATGCTCTGACCGTCGACCGCAAGCTGGCCTCGGGGCGGCACCTGCGGATCGAGATCAAGGCCGAGGTGAAGTCGGTCTTTCCGCTGGGCGTCGGCAAGTCGGGTTTCCTGTGCCATGCCTCTTATGCGGCTAGTACCCCCTATCAGCGGTATCGGATCGAGCGTTATCTGCTCGACGAGACCGTTCTGTCGACCTGAGGTGCGGTGATGTCCGATGCCCGGTCCCTGACCCCGCATACGACCGCCCGCCGTGCCACGCGCCGGCGCCTGTTGCTACGGATGCTGGCGGTGACGCTGCTCTGCGGTCTCGCGGGCGGCGGGTTGGTGGCGCTGGCCGGGGTCCCGGCGGCCGGGCTGCTCGGGCTGCTGGCGGGTGGCGCAGGTTTCCTCGCGGCGGCGCGCTTCTGGCGGCTGGAGCCGGGGGTTCCGGTGCTGACCTATCACAGTGTCAGCGATAACGCGGCCTGGTTGCCCTGGCGCTCCGAGATTTCGATCCGGCCGGCCTCGCTCGACCGGCAGCTGCGCCTGTTCCGTCGCATGGGGATGCAGATCGTCGACAGCGAGACGCTGGTGCGGGCGCGGCTGGCGGGGCGGCCGGTGCCGGGCAACTGGATGGCGCTGCATTTCGACGACGGTTATCTGGACAATTGGGTCGCCGCCGCGCCGATCCTGCGCCGCCACGGCGCCTGTGCCGCGCTGTTCGTGTCCACCGATTTCATCGCGCCGCCGCAGCCCTTGCGCCCGATGATGGGGCAGGACGGCCCGCTGCGCTGGGACGGTTACCTCAGCTGGGACGAGCTGCGCGCGCTCGAGGCCGAAGGCACGTTTCGCATCGAGGCACATGGCACCGATCATGGCCGCATCGCAACGGGACCCGAGACGGTTGACCATCTGACGCCCGAGAATGCGGGGCGGTTGTCGTGGATGCAATGGGCGCGGATGCCGGGGGACAAGCACGACTGGTACCTGCGCCGCAACCGGCCGGTGCCGTTGGGCAGCGCCGTGCCGGTCAGCGCGCCGGCGCTTGCCGCGCGGGGCTGGTCGTCGGATACCGGTCAGGAAAGCGATGCCGCCTATGACGCGCGTGTGCGCGCGGTGCTGGCCACCAGCCGCGCGGTGATCACCCGCGAGATGGGCCGCGCGCCGGTGCTGTTCTGCTGGCCGCAGAACCAGACCAGCGACCGCGCTCGGGCTTTGGCGCGCGAGGCGGGGTTCATTGCGACCACGGCGGGGCAGGCGCGCAACGCCGCATCGGACCCGGCGGCGACCTTGTCGCGGGTTCATATCGGCGAAGATTACGCGGGCTTCCGCTGCGGCTGGATCGACGATCTGGCGGTGCGGGCGCAGATCCGCTGTTTTCAGGGTTACGTGGGATGGGTTGTCGTGTTGGGCGCAGTGGGCGCGCTGCGCCGCGCAGTGCGGCTGCTGGCCCGGACGCGTGTCCGGGGCCGTGGCGCCGGATCGGGCGCCTTGCAGGAGGGGATGTCATGAAACTGGCCGTTATCGTTACCGAATTTCCCAAGACAACCGAAACCTTCATCCTGCGCGACCTGATGACATTTCTCGAGGCCGGGGTGGACCTGCGCTTGTATCACCTGGCGCCCTGGCGCACCGATCAGATCTTGCACGATTTCGGGGCCGAGGCGGGACGCCGCGCGCGGCATGTACCGCTGTTCGCGCCACGCTCGCTTGCGGCGCTGGCGTCGCATCCGCTGGCTGCGGCGCAGCTGGCGGGCAGCATCGCGCTGCATCAGGGGCGCGAAGTGAAGTTTGCCGCCAAGTCGCTGGCATTGCTGCCTGCGGCGCTGCGACTGGGGCAAGAGCTGCGCAACTGGGGCGCTGATCACATCCATGCGGAATTTGCCGGCCATCCCGCCACCGCCGCCTGGATCGCCCACCGCGTCTCCGGCGTGCCCTATTCGATCAGCTGCCGGGCGCATGACATCTTTCGCAGTCAGCGTCTGTTGGAACAAAAATTCGCTGATGCCGCGCTGGTGCGGGCGGTCAGCACCTATGCCAGCCGCTTCCTGGCCGAGCATGTGCCGGGCATCCGTCAGCAGGATGTGGCCGTCATCCATTCCAGCGTCGATGTCTCGGCGATCACCCCCAGCGCCTCGCCGCCTCCCGAATACGGGTTTCGCATCCTCTATGTCGGCTCGCTGCAACAGCGCAAGGGCGTCGACGTGCTGCTCAAGGCGCTGGCCGGTTTCGACCGGCCGGATTGGCAGCTCGACATCGTGGGCGACGGGCCGGATCGCGCCAAGCTCGAGGCGCTGAGCGCCGGGCTGGGCCTGGATGACCGGGTGCATTTTCTCGGCCAGCGGCCATTCGGCGAGATCGACGGGTTCTACCGCGCCGCATCGGTATGTGTCGCGCCCTCGATCATCGGGCCCAATGGCCGGACCGAGGGCATTCCCAATGTGATGATCGAGGCGCTGGCCTATGCCCGTCCCGCCATCTCGACCAATGTCTCGGGCATTCCCGAACTGATCCGGCCCGGCGAGACCGGCTGGCTGACCGAGCCGGGCGATGTGGCGGGGCTGACGGCGGCCCTGACGGAGGTGCATGACGCGCCCGAGGCGGCCAGCAAACTGGCCTGGCAGGGGCGGGCGCTGGTCGAGCGCGAGTTCGACCTGCGGGTCAATGCCCGGCGCCAGCTGGAACTGTTCGCCGCTGCCGGCAAGGGGCAGGCGCCGCAGGGCGCCCGCACGGTAACGCCATGACCGCACCGCGCCCCATCTTTGTTCTGGGCCTGCAACGTTCGGGCACCACGCTGATCGGCAACCTGCTGGCGGCGCATCCGGATGTGGCCGGGGTGACCGATCCGCGCCATAGGGGCATTCACGAGAGCGTGTTCTTTTCTCATTTCGCCCATGCCTGGGACTGGACCAATGCCAGCGCCCGGGCGCAGGCTGTGGCGGCGTTTCTGGACAGCGACTATGGCCGCCTGCTGGACCTGACGGACGAGGACAGGCACCGGTTGGAGCGAGTAGGCGATCCGGAGGTGTTCTTTCGCCAGGCGATGACTGCCCATTCCCGCCAGCAGGGTGCGCTGGCCTGGGTCGAGAAATCGCCCCATCACTTACACGAAGCGGCCCGGATCGCGGCGGCCTATCCCGATGCGCGCTTTGTTGCGATCCACCGTGACAGCGCCGGTCTGGTGCGCTCGCGGCTCTGGGCCTATGGCCGGGTGCCGCGCACGGGGCTGGCCCGGTTGCCCGCGGTGCTGCGCGGGGCGCTGTCCAATGCCTATCACCGGCGGGTTCTGCGCCGGTTCGCACGCCAGTTCCCCGAGCGGGTGAGCGTGCTCGACTATCGCGGCTTCGTCGCGGGTGGCGCCGCATCGGTGGCGGCGATGGTCGATGCGCTGGGCTTGCCGCCCGCGCCAGGCCTTGCGCCGGAATACGCGCCCAACAGCAGCTTTGCCGCGCCCGGTGCGGCGGGCGGGCTGACCCGTGCCGACCATGCCGCTATCGCGGTGGCCGAGGCGCTGTCGGCGCTGGTGCCGCTCTGGCTGCTTGATCGTCTGCGTACCGGCGCCTCCGGGCGTCGTCCCGAATTTCCCCGCTGGGTATGGAGCGGCCTCGTGCCGCCGCCAACCACTCGTTCCGGACCCTCGTTCGCGGCGCCGCTTGGCGCCGAGGCGGCGGCCCCATTGCAGGAGAGCCCCTCGCCATGTCGCGACTAGAGTTGATCCACGACCTGCCCAGCCCCGCCCGCAACCGGCCCGCCGACCCGTCCGGCCCGCGCGAGGGGGGTGGCGAGGCACCGCGCCAGAACGAGGCGGGTGCCGCCATCCGTCACGTGGCCGAATTGATGCGGCAGAGCCGCCGGCTGATCCTGCTGCTGATGCTGGCCTGCGCGGCGCTGTCCTGTGCCTATGCGGTCTACAAGCTGAATTTCTCGCCGGTCTACCGCGCCTCGGCCAAGGTGACCGCCCAGCCCACCGACGCTGAACTGCGCTATTCGCAGGTCTATGTACGCTCGTCCTCGCTGGACAGCGCTAATGTGATCACCCGCAGCCATATCGAATATCTCAAGAGCCGCGAGATCGCCGAGCGCGCCCGGCTTGAGGTGTTCGGCGCCGCGGGGGGCGCGCCCGAAGAGCAGCAGATCCCGGCGCTGCTGGCCTTTGCGAAGAACGCCAAGCAAAATGTCGAGGCCGGTCTGCGTTGGCTCAATTCCGGCAGTGCCGGGGCAGCGGCGGGTGAAAAGGATCTGGTGACCGAGATCCAGGACGCGATCGAACTGAAGATGGTCGAAAGCTCGTTCGTGATGGAAATCTCGGTGGCCTGGGAAGATCCGAAGATTGCGGCCGAACTGGCCAATGTGCTGGCGCGCGTTTATCGCGCCCGCAGCCGCGAACAGGTGGCCGCCACCACCGGCGAGTTGGCAAGCTTCCTCGAGACGCAGAAATTGGCGACCGAGCGCCGCCTGTCCGACCTGATCGACGAGCGCAACGCGCTGCGTACTGCCTCGGGCGTGGTCGAGATCGAGACCGAGCGGCGCGAATTGCTGGCCCGCCTGTTTGCCGAATCCGCCCAACGCGATGCCGACCGCCGCAGCCTGCTGGCCATTCAGGCGCAGTTGCGTGCCTTTCTGCCGGACCGGCCGCTCAACCGGCATGACGGGCTGACCCAGACCACCAAGGAAGAGCTGAACCTGTCGCGCCTGCGCGAGGTGGAACTGGACGCCGCCGTGGTCGAAAGCGACAAGATCGTCGCCCGGCTGGAACAGCGGATCGCGGCGCTGGCCAAGCTTGAGACTCGGTTCGAGGGGCTGAACTCGGAAATCGAGCGCACCCGGGGGCAGCTGAACGATATCGACGCGCGCCTGTTGGAGGTCCGCATCAGCGAGGCCGAAAGCATCGAGACCCTGCGCATCGTCGATCTGGCAACGCCGCCGGTGCTGCCGGAGGAGCCCAAGGTGGTGAACCGGACCGTGATGGGGGCGATGTCGGGCTTCCTGCTGGCGATGATGCTCGTGCTCAGCCGCGATTACATGGCGACCCGTCTGCGCACCCAGACCGATCTGTCTGGCGTGTCCGGGCTGCGGGTGCTGTCTCCGGCGGCGCTGGGCGCGGCCGAGCTGACGGGCGCACCGGCGGCCGAGGAAAAGGGCGCCACCGCATCCGAGCTGTCACGGCCCTATCTGGACTGGGATGCGCTGGATACCGACGACATGGTGGCGGTCCTCGACGTGTCGGATCCGCGCCGCGCCGAGGCGGTGGGCCGCCGGGTGATGCAGAGCTATCCCTATAGCGACCAGGTTCATACCGGGCTGCTGCGCCGGGCGGTACGACCGGGCAACATGCCGCCCAGTGCGGCGGTGCTGATCACGCTGGGCCGGGACGAGCTGTCGGCGGCCGAGCTGCGCGACTATCTCGACCAGTTGCGCAACCTGTCGCGGTCTCTGCCGGTGGCGGTGGCCTATGTCGATATCCGGGGGCGCGTGGGATGACCCCGGCGCCGCGGCAGCTGGCGCTGGGTTTTGGCGGAGCAGTGATGGCCGCCGCGGCCGCGCTGTCCGGCCCGGCCATGGCCGCGGGCCTGCTGGCCGCGGCGCTGGGCGGGTTTGCCGTGCTGGGCAACACCGTGCTGGGCGCCTACCTGCTTGTGGCGCTGGCCCAGCTCGACGGGATCGCGCTGCTGGTCGATCAGAGACTGCCAATCTCGCTGTTCAAGGCGGTCACCGCGCTGGTTCTGCTGTCGCTCTTGCTGACGGTGCGGCGCCATCCGCTGATGCAGGGGCGGTTGCGGCTGTCGCCCACGGCGATGTTCACCCTGCTGTTCGCCATCTGGCTGTGTGTCTCGTATCTGGCCTCGGATTGGCAGGCCTATTCCTATGACCATACCAAGGGGTTCCTGCAGACCCTGCTGCTGGTGCCGATCCTTGGCCTGACGGTCACCTCGCATCTGCATCTGCGGCGTATGGTGCTGGTGATTGCGGCCAGCGGCGCGATTTCGGCGGTCTTTGTCATCCTCGAGACCGTGTTCGGACTGCGGCTTTTGCCCTATGCTGACGAGGCTGATGTGGCCGCCTGGCTGGGGGCGGTGCGGTCCGCCGGGGCCTCGGCCTATAACCCCACCACCTCGTCACATCTGATGGCGGTCAGCCTGATGCTGGCGCTGGTGATGGCGCTCTATGACCGGCGCGGGCGGCGGTTGTGGGTTTCGATCTCGCTGCTGTGCCTGGTGGCGCTACCGATGATGGGCGCGCGCTCGGGGGCGATTGCCGTGGCCATGGGGATCGGGCTGATCGGCTTTCGCATGCGGCATCACCGGCTGTTCCCCGTCGTGGCGCTGGGGGCGCTGGCGGCACTGGTGGTCGCGGTGCTGAACGCGCCCGATACGCTGGTCGAGCGGTTCGGCGTGCTGGGCGATTTCCTGGGCGAGGGCGATACATCGGACCGGTCGCTGCTGCGGCGGCTCAGCTATAACCAGATCGGCCTTGCGCTTTGGGCCGAACATCCGGTGACCGGGCTGGGGCCGGGGGCCTATCCGGTCAATTATGCCAGCGACGCCTTCCGCTGGTATCCCGGGCGCGAGGCCGAGGCGCGCCAGCTTCACAACGCCTATCTCGAGGTGGCGGTGGAAACCGGTATCGTGGGCATCGCTCTGTTCCTGGGCGCGCTGCTGAGCGCGGCCTGGGCGGCGCTGAAGGCCGGGCTGCAACCGGTGACCGAGACACAGGTGCTGGCCCAGGCACTGGGCGTCGCGATGGCGGTGTTCATGTTCGCCAGCCTGTTCATGCCCAACGAGGACATCAAATACACCTGGATCCTCGCCGCGCTCTGCGCGCGCGCGGCACAGCTGGCGGGTGGCTGGCGGGTGGATGCGGGGCAGGCGGCATGACGGTGCTGTTCTGGACCTGCCTGGGGCTGATCCTGTTTTCGCTGGTTGGTTATGGCCTGCTCTGGATCGGATTGGCGCGGTTGGTACGTGACCGCCCGGTGCACCCGCCGGTGACGCAGTCGGCCACGGTTCTGATCGCAGCGCGCAACGAGGCGCGCGATATCGGCGCCAAGATCCGCTCGCTCAGGGCGCAGCGCCGGGACGGTCACCGGGTGCGGGTACTGGTGGTTTCGGACGGGTCCGAGGATGCCACCCTGACCGAGGCCGCAGCGGCGGCTGAGGGTGACGCTGATATCCAGGTGATCGGGTTGTCGCAGCATGGTGGCAAGGCGGCAGCGCTCAATCACGGGCTGGCGATGATCCCCGAGTGGGAGATCGTGATCTTTTCGGATGCAAACAGCCTGCTGGATGAGGATGCGCTGATCCGCCTGTTGGCACCCTTTGTCGACCCCGGGGTCGGGGGCAGTATCGGACAACTGGGGATCAAGGGTCGCGACGGGCTGTTGGCGCGGGCCGAACGGCTTTACTGGCGCTATGACAATGCGCTCAAACAGGCCGAGGACCGGATCGCGGGCACGGTCTCGGCGCAGGGGACGCTTTACGCGGTGCGGCGGGGGCTGGTCGGGGTGGTGCCGGCGGACATGGCCGACGATCTGGCGATCTCGCTGGGCGTGGTGGCGCGCGGATACCGGCTGGCCTATGCGCCGGGTGCGGTGGCGCGCGAGGCGGTGACCTCGAACCTGCGCGGAGAATTCGGGCGGCGGGTGCGCTCGACCGAGCGCGGCTGGCGTGGATTGATGCATTATGCGGGGCTGATGAATCCGGGCCGGACCGGGCTCTATGCGGTGCAACTCTTCTGCCACAAGGTGCTGCGCCGTCTGGTGGCGGGGCTTCTGCCACTGCTGCTGCTGGCCAATGTCGCCCTATTGGATCAGGGCGCGTTCTATGTGGCGATGTTCGGCGCGCAGGTCGCGCTTTGTGCCGTTGCGCTGGCCGCGGTGACGACCCGCTGGGGCCGGCGGCTTCCGGGCGCGTCGGTGGCGGTGCTGTTCGTGATGGGGCACGCGGCGATCTTCTGGGCGCTGCTGCGCTATGCGATGGGTGTCCGTTCGACCAAATGGGCGCCGGTGCGCGGATAGCGCGCGGAATCGGGGCGCCGGAACCGCGTCAGGCGTGTCCAGAGGTCGCGCGGATGCCAGAGGGCATCTGCGGGCCGCGGCACCTCTTGAACAGGTGCCTGTGTTCCTTGGCTTGCTCGAAACGATCTTGGCGCGTCTTGCAAAACAGAGGCCGAGACAGGAGGCAAGGGGCCGACGCCTGGGGTGCGCTGGCGTTCCACCGGACTGCACTGGGGGTGGTCAACCGTGGTCAGGGCGCGCGCTTGGGGCGTGGAAACCGTTCCGCTTGACAAGAGTGCGACGGCCAATCTACACGGCTCTCAGGCAACAGACGCCTGCCGCCCGCCGACATTTGTCACGGTGAAGTTCTGTAGCAGACACGATCTTCGTCATCCTCGGCACCTGTCGCGCGGATGGTAATGCGGGCCCCGTCCAATCCTTGCGCGACCTGAGCCGGAAGGAAAACGGGGTCATGTCGTCCCAGACCAACTCATTTCTCGAAGGGCCGCTTGGCCTGATCTACGCACGCACGGCGCTTCCCATCATCTTTGTCATGGGCGTGAACGGCGCGCTCGCCGTCGTCGATGCCCTCTTCCTCGGGCATTTCGCGGGACCGGAGGCGCTGGCCGCGGTCACGCTGATGTTTCCGCTCTACATGCTGATCGTCGCGCTGGCCACGCTGGTCTCCTCGGGCATGTCGAGCATCCTTGCCCTGCAGTTCGGCGCCTGGCGCGTTGACGCGGCGCGCGCCACGTTCTCGGCGGCGCACGGGCTCGCTGTCTTTATCGGTCTGATCCTGATCGCGCTCTTCCTGACTTTTGGCAAGCCGGTCTCGGTCTTGGCCGCCGGCGGGTCAGAGGATCTGGCCGAGATGGGGCTGATCTACCTGCGCATCAGTGTCTTTGCTGCGCCGTTGATCTTTGTGCTTTCGGTCAATTCCGATGCCCTGCGCAATGAAGGGCTGGTGATGTTCATGGCCGCGATGAGCCTGCTCGTGTCGCTTGCAAACATGGGCTTCAACTACGTCCTGATCGGGCTTTGCGACATGGGTGTGGCGGGCTCTGCCTATGGCACCGCGATTGCACAGGCCCTGGCGCTAGCCATTATCCTCACATTCCGGGTCTTTGGCGACACCGGGTTGCGACCCTCTGCGCTCTGGCACCATTCGCCGCTGTCGGGATGGCGGGACATTCTCGCGCTCGGCGCGCCGCAAAGCCTCAATTTCCTCGGGTTCGCCTTGGGATCGGGGGCGATCATCGCCGCGCTGCAATGGGTGGAGGCCCCGGATTACGATGCGAGTGTTTCGGCCTACGGGATCGTCACGCGGCTGATCACCTTTGCCTTCCTGCCGCTCCTTGGCCTTGCCCATGCGATGCAGACGATTACGGGCAACAATTATGGGGCGGGCGCCTTACGTCGCAGCGACACGAGCCTTAGGACAGCGGTCCTCGCGGCTTTCGGTTATTGCCTGTCGCTACAGATCGGCATGACAGCTTTTGCCACTCCGATCGGATCGGCCTTCGTTTCGGATCCGCGAGTCGTGGCGGAGGTCGCGCGCATCTTGCCGGTGATTTCGGCCGGGTTCTTTGCCGCGGGGCCGCTGATGATGATCGCCATGCATTTCCAGGCTATCGGCGACGCGGGTCGCGCGGCGATACTGGGGCTTTCCAAACCCTATCTTTTCGCCGTGCCGCTTACATTTGCGCTGGCGGGCGCGTTGGGAGAGCCGGGCATCTGGTTCGCGGCACCGGTAGCGGAGGTCCTGCTCGTCGGGCTGACGGGACTCGTACTGGCGCAGATCGCACGGGCGCAGTCCCTGCGCTGGGGTCTTTTCAGCACGGGTCGGGAGGTGCGGGCATGACACGCGACTTGTCAACGATCACGCGAGACTGGAACACCTTGTATGCCGAGGTGCTGCACTGACCGCGGAAAGACCGGGGGGCGGCGGGCGGGTGACCGGGTGCTGCCTGTCACAGTCTTTCGACGCATTGGTGCTTGTGTCCCAGGCGCTCCGGCCCGGAAGGGTCCGGCTGGTGTGCGACCTTGACGAAGCGGTGGACGTCGTTGGCTTCGACCGCTTCTCCAACCTGCTCACGCAGATCCGGGTTGAGGTCGGTCCGGGGCGGCGCTCGAAGGAGCGGATCTCGGACGGCACAGCTCACGTCTTGCTGGATTGTGCCCGCACCGGTACCGACAGGGCATGCCATGAACCATGACCTGATCTTCTCGCTGTTGGGGGGATGTCGATGGCCGGCTGGGCCGCGCTCCTGCTGTCGCCGCTCATCCCGGTCTGGTCGGACAGGATCGCGGGGTTTGCCGGTCAGGATAACGACCCCAAGCTTTCTGCCAGTCCTAGGTGCTTTGCCCCTCCGCAAATCCACCTTAGGATGGGCGCCATGGGCTATGTAACCTCTCTCTTCGCGCGCAAGGTGGTCGCCGCGGCTGGCGACGCGATCGACGGCGCGGCGTTCCTGCGCGGCGCGGGCATAGATCCTGAAGGCGCATGGGACCCGAAAGCGATGATCCCGGACGGCATTTATTATGGCCTGCTGGAACGGATCGCGGCGGAGGTCGATGTCACCGATCTGCCGCTGCGGGTAGGCGCGTCGATGCGGCTTGATGAATACGGTGCGCTCGGCCTCGCATTCAAGGCGGCAACGACGCTGGGCGCTTCTTATGCGCGGGTCGAACGGTATGCGCGGCTCTGGACCAGCGTTGTGGAGTACGAGCTGCGCCCGGATCCGCGCGGCACGCTCTTCATCCTGCATCGCGAGGGCGCGCGCCGTTTGGGAATGCGGTTGTCGAACGAAGCGACGCTTGCGAGTTCCGTGTCGATTGCCCGGCAGGTCAGCCCGGTGCCGGTTGCGCCGCTCGAGGTGCTGATCCGGCATCCCGCGCCACGGTCTGTCGCCGCCCATGAGGACTGGTTCGGCGGTCCAGTCCGGTTCGATGCGGAACTCGACGCCATCCTTTTTTCCCGCGAGACGCTGGCGCAGCCGAACATCCTCGGGGATGTGGGCATTTCCCGCTACCTCGCGGATCATCTCGAACGCGAACTCTCTGAGATCGCCGACGAGGTCCCGCTGGTTACGCGGACAAAGGAGGCCATCGCGCAGGCGCTGAGCGCGGGCGCGCCGAAAATGGCGGAGATTGCGCGCGATCTCGGGCTCAGCGCCCGGTCGTTCCACCGGCGGCTTTCCGAGCACGGCATGAGCTTTCAGACCCTGACCGAAGAGACCCGGCGCGACCTGGCCGAAGGGCTCTTGCGTGACGATCGGCACTCGCTGGCCGAGATCGCGTTTCTGACGGGGTTCGCCGAACAGAGTTCCTTCACCCGCGCCTTCAAACGCTGGGTCGGCATGACACCTGCGAGCTACCGCAAGAAACGCGTCGGCCGCTGACCGGCCCTGGCGGCGTCGGTCAAGACGTTGGCGACCCCGGTCAATACGGGTCGACTGCGATTGCCTATCCCTTGGTCCGTCAACTCGAACCAGGGAGAAACCCATGCAACACCAACCCATCCTCGTCATCGGTGCCACCGGCAAGACCGGATCCCGCGTCGCCGCAAAGCTGGAAGCCAAGGGCCTTCCCGTCCGCCGCGGCTCTCGCAGTTCCGGCACTCCCTTCGACTGGGAAGCGCCTGAAACCTGGGCCCCCGCGCTGACCGGTGCCCGGGCAGCCTATGTAACCTACTTCCCCGATCTTGCGTTCCCCGGCGCGGTCGAAAAGCTCGAGTCCCTCGTCGAGACAGCGAAAGACGTCGGCGTCGAGCATCTGGTCCTGCTCTCGGGCCGTGGCGAACACCACGCCCGGCTGGGCGAAGAGGTCGTGCGCCAGTCCGGCGTGGACTTCACCATCGTTCGTGCCGCCTGGTTCGCGCAGAACTTCTCCGAAGGGTATCTGCGCGATCCGGTTCTGGCCGGCGTATTGCCGATGCCGGGCGGCGATATCGCGGAGCCGATCATCGATATCGAGGACATTGCCGATGTGGCGGTCGCGGCGTTGACCGAAGAGGGCCACAAGGGGCGGCTCTACGAAGTTACGGGTCCCCGGTTGATGACTTTCGCCGAGATGGCCGGGGTGTTGAGCGAGGCCACTGGGCAGAGGATCCGCCATATCCCGATAAGCTTCGAGGATTTCCACGCGAATGTCGCGGCCGCGGGTGGCGATTTCGTCGCCGATGTCTTCACCGCGATCGCCCGCGAGACGCTCGACGGCCGCAACGCCCACACCGCCGACGGCGTCATGCAGGCCCTCGGCCGTCCGCCCCGCGATTTCGCCGAGTTCGCGCGTTCCGCTGCCAAGGCGGACGCGTGGATGGTCGTGGCCTGAGCCTCGTCGTCAGCCCAATTCGGAGAAAACCCAATGACACCTGTTCAAAAAATCGCACTCGGCGTTTCTGGCATCACTTCTCTGGGCATCGGCGCTTTCATCCTCGTTGCACCGCATGCCTTCTATGCAGGCTACGGGATCGTTCTGGGGCAAGAGCCCAGCCTGCTGAGCGAGTTGCGCGCGCCCGGAGCCGCTCTCGCCGCCTTCGGAGCCGTGATGCTGGCCGGCATCGTGAGACCGGCGCTGCGGCAAGCCGCCGTGACCGCCGCGCTGACTGTCTTTCTTGCCTTCCCGGCGGGCCGTGTTCTGGGCCTTGTCGTCGACGGGGTACCCTCGGGCGGCATTCTGGGCGCTCTGGTCCTGGAACTCGCGATCGCCGGGTTCTGCCTGTTCGCGTTTCGACGAAGTGCTGATCCCGCAATCACCGGTTTCGCTACCCGCTGACCGACACCTTGATGCGGTGCGACAGCCATCTGTCCCGCCGCATCCATTGCCAAGAAAGGAATTGCCCGATGACCCCTGTCGTCTTCGTCCTGATGCAATTCGCGATCCTCGCCTATGCGCTGGTCGCGGGCGTCTTCCTCGCCTTTTCAGACTTCATCATGCGCTCGCTCGCCCTTACCGGTGGCGTCGGCGGCGTGGAGGCCATGCAGGTCATCAACCGCGAGGTCTTTCGCTGGTTGTTCATGGCTCTGTTCCTCGGCATGGCCGGCATATCTGTCTTCCTCGCCGGGTATGCCTGGTTCGGGCTCGATGGCCCGGCGGCGACGCTGATCCTGCTCGCCGCGCTGGTCTATCTTGTCGGTTGCTTCGGCGTCACGGTCGCCTTCAACGTGCCGCTGAACGAGGCGCTGGCCGGGATGGACTTGTCGCAGGGCGCGACGCGGGAGTACTGGCAGCAGACCTACCTGCCGCGCTGGACCTTCTGGAACTCGGTGCGAACCGGCGCGGCGGCGCTGGGTGCGGCTCTCATGCTTTTTGGACTCCTGTGGATGACACAAGGCCAGGCACGGCCGACCTGACGCAGATCGGACAGGGCGGGGTCGGCCAGACCTCCCGCCCGGTCTTCCTTCGCGCTTCCGGCATGCTCTTGGCGATATGGGCAGAAAGACCTGCCGGGCCAGCCAGCCGGACCACGCGGTTCTCGGAAGCCTGTTTCCCTTGCTCACGCAGACCGTCGACGAGCTTGCGATAGCCATCGACCTTGTCACCGTCGGGCCCCGCCTGCCGGATCAACGCGGTCTGACGCGCCCGGATGAAGGCGGATTTCGTGGGGACGGGTGTATGACCGTGCCCTGCCGCTGCTCCGGACTGAAACGTCCGCCACGCCGGGGGCCCTTTCCAGGCCACGGCGACCGTTACGCGCCGGCATTTCCAAAATCGGCAAGCGCAAAATCGATCAGCGCGCGCACCTTTCGAGGCAGTGTGCGCCCTTCAAGGTAGACGGCAGCGACGTCGCCGCGTTCCCCGGTATGGTTTTCAAACAGCCTGACCAAATCGCCGCTATCGAGCGCACCGCGCAAGGCGAAACCTGGCACATAGGCGACCCCGAGACCGCGGCGTGCCAGATCGACCGCGGCACTTGCTGAATTGACGTGAAATCGGCCCTCGATCTGAGCCGCGACCTGAGTGCCATTATGTTCGAAGGCCCAACGCTTGGGATTCCGGCGGTTGGTATCGACGATGCAGCTGTGTTCTGAAAGATCGTTTGGGGTCTCAGGGAGGCCGGCCCGTGCGACATAGGCCGGACTGGCGACAGGCAGGCTCTGGAACGTGCCCAGTCGTCGGACCTTGAGAGAGGCTATGTCAAAGCGTCCAATCCGAAAGGCCAGATCGATCCCCTCTGCGGCAAGATCGCTGAAGGCATCGCTCAGCCTGAGATCGATGATGATCCCGGGGTGAAGTTCAGAGAACCGCGCCAGCATTCCCGCGATGTAGACCTCGCCGAACGTGATCGGAGCGGAAATTCTTACAACGCCCGTCAACCCCTTCGAGGAGTCCGAGATATCGGAGAGCAATTCGTCAAGATCGTCCAGCAGGGCGGGGGCTCGGGACAGAAGATCGGACCCGGCCGGGGTCAGGCCAACTTTGCGGGTTGTGCGCTGAAAGAGCCGCACACCGAGACGCTGCTCGAGTTCGGCCACATATTTCGAGGTCAATCGGTTCGACATGCCCAGCTGTGCTGCCGCCCCGGTGAAGGAGCCGGACTGTGCGGTAGCGACAAAAGCGCGGAGTTGATCAAAAAGGTCCATGTGGCCATTACGAACAAATTGTGGAAAGTAATTTACTATATTCGCCATTTTGAGGGTTATCTGCAAGGCCTATGTTCCTTCACAGACAAGCTGTCTCCGGGCGGCTTTCAACAAAAGGACACGGATATGACCACGCACACGAATTCTGACTATGCTGCCTTCGCACTTCGCGTCACCAGCGGTTCGCTCTTTCTCGCCCATGGCTGGCTGAAGATCAGCGTCTTCACCGTCGCCGGAACCGTCGGCTTCTTCGAGAGCCTCGGCCTGCCCGGGCTTCTGGCCTATTTCACGATCGCTGCCGAGATCATCGGCGGGATCGCCCTGGTCCTCGGCATCGGCACGCGGCTTGTCTCACTGGCACTGATCCCGGTGCTTCTGGGCGCTACTTGGGTTCATGCCGGCAATGGCTGGCTGTTCTCGTCCGAAGGCGGCGGTTGGGAGTTCCCGATCTTCTGGGCAGTCGTGCAGGGTGCGATTGCAACGCTCGGCAGCGGTACCTTCGCCCTGAAAGTCCCGGCGCTGCAGCGGGCACTGGGCCAGTTCGCCTGATCTTCCCATCACTCCCGGGCGGCCCTTGGGCCGCTCGGACACACTCGAAAGCGGCCCATCATGCGTATTCACAGCCTACAAGACCTCAAGGATCGATTTGCGCCCTCCGACCGGATGCCGGTCGTTTTTCTCGGGCATGGCAGCCCGATGCATGCGATCGAAGACGGGCCGTTCAGCCGATCCTGGGCGCTGCTTGGCCAGAGCCTGCCCCGACCCAAGGCGATCCTCGTCGTCTCGGCGCATTGGATGACCAATGGAACGACCCTTGTGGATGTCTCGGCCATGCCGCGCACGATCCATGATTTTTACGGGTTCCCCGAGGCGCTTTTTCAACAGCAGTACCCGGCACCCGGCCGGCCCGATCTGGCGCGCGAAGTGATATCGCTTCTGAGCAGCCACCGCGCCGCCGGGGATGATACCTGGGGCCTCGACCACGGTGCCTGGGCTGTCCTGAAGTTTCTTTATCCCGATGCGGATGTTCCGGTCTTTCAGGTCTCGATCGACATGGGACGGGGGCTGGAACACCAACTCGAGGTCGGTCGGGCTCTGTCGGACCTGCGGGACCGGGGCATCCTGATCCTCGGCTCGGGTAATGTCGTCCACAACCTGCGCGCCATGCGCCCGGGTGGCACGCCACAGGATTTCGCGCAGGCGTTTGATGCGCTTTTTGCCGATCGTCTCGTGGACCGGGATTTCCGCGCGCTCGCGGATGCGGACGGGCTGGGCGCTCTTCTCACCGCAGCTCATCCGACCGTGGATCATTACTTACCAGCCCTGACCATCGCCGGCGCGTCAGATGCGCGCGACGAATTGACCTTCATGACCGATGCCATCGATCTCGGATCGGTCTCGATGCGGTCCTTCATCTTTCACGCAACCTGAGGAGACCGGCACATGCTTGTGGACGGCAAATGGATGGAGAACTGGCAGCCGGTGCAAAAAGCCGACAAGGACGGCCGCTTCGTGCGCCAGACCTCCAGCTTTCGCAACTGGATCACGTCGGACGGTGCGCCCGGCCCGACAGGCGAGGAAGGGTTCAAGGCCGAACCTGGCCGCTATCGGCTTTATGTCGCGCTGATCTGTCCTTGGGCGTCGCGAACGCTGATCGCGCGCAAGCTCAAGGGCCTGGAGGACATGATCCCGGTGACCGTGGTGAACCCGACCCTGACGGATCAGGGATGGAGTTTCGGTGGTTTTGCCGGCGCTGACGAGGATCCGCTCTTCGGCGCGCGCTACATGCACGAGATCTACACCCGTGCCGATCCGAACTTCACCGGACGTGCAACGGTTCCGGTGCTTTGGGACATCAAGCGGAACGTGATGGTAAACAATGAAAGTGCCGATATCCTGCGCATGTTCGATCGCGCGTTCGAACATCTCGTGCCCTCAGATCTGCGACTCTATCCCGCGCATCTGGCAGCCGAGATCGACGCTCTGAATCCGCGCCTCTACGACTTGCTCAACAACGGCGTCTACAAGGCGGGGTTCGCATCATCCCAGCCCGCCTATGAAGAGGCGCTGGAGGGTGTGTTCGCCATGCTGGGCGAGATTGAGGAGCGGTTGACTTGCGACTACCTGTTCGGGGACAGCTTGACTGAAACGGACATTCGCGCCTTTGTGACACTGATCCGGTTCGACGCCGCCTATCATGGCCTGTTCAAGACCAACCGGCGACAGGTCAGGGATTACCCGCGTCTGTCGGGCTACCTCGCGCGGATGCTCGACCTGTCTGGTGTGCGAGAGACAGTGGACATCGACCACATCCTGCAAGGCTACTATTCGATAAAGGCGCTCAATCCCACGGGGATCGTGCCGATGGCGCCGGATCACCTTGCGGACCTGCTGCGCCCCTGAAGATGCGGCACGAAAAAAGCGGCGGGCAAGGATCTCCTTCGCCCGCCGCTCTTCGTTTTTGTGCCTGGTCGGCCTCTATCCGACGGTGCTTCCCAGCCAGAGCGTGATTGCGGGGAAGGCGACCAGCACGGCAAGGCGTACGACATCGACCGCGATGAAGGGGACAAGTCCCTTGAAGATCCGAACCACCGGGACATCGGGCAGGACCGCCTTGAGCACGAACACGTTCATCCCGACGGGTGGCGTGACCAGTGCGATCTCGGTCACCACGATCACGATGATCCCGAACCAGACAAGGTCGAACCCTTGAGCAACGACGATGGGCGCGAAAAGCGGCACGAAGATCAGGATGATCGCCATGGAGTCCATCACGCAGCCCAGCACCATGAACACGAGCATGATCGCGAAGATCAGGGCATAGCCTTCCAACCCTGTGGATTGCACCAATGCCAAGACACCGGCCGCCAGCCCCGACAAGGTCAGCAGTTTGGACAGCATCAGCGCGCCGAACAGGACCGTGTAGAGCGACACCGACGTATAGGCCGTGTCGATGATCACCCTGCGCAGCACGGCCCAGGTCAGCCGCCCGTGAAAGGTTGCAATCAGGATCGCAAGGCCCGCGCCCATGCCGGCCGCTTCGGTCGGCGTGAAGAGCTTGGCATAGAGGCCGCCGATGATGAGACCGAAGAGCAGAACGAAAGGCCAAATGCCGGACAACGCTTTCAGCTTTTCGGGCCACGGGGTCTTTTCGCCTTGAGGGGCGTGGCTGGGATTGCGGCCAGCAACGAACCGGATCGCGGCCATATAAAGTGCGAGGCCCAGCAGACCGGGGATCACACCGGCGATGAACAGGTCCCCGATATTGGTCTGGGTCAGGATGCCGTAGACCACCATGATGATCGAGGGCGGGATCAGGATGCCCAGCGTGCCGCCAGCGGCAATGGTGCCGGAGGCCAGCTCATCAGAATACTTGTACTTCTTCATGCTGGGATAGGCGACCTTGGCCATGGTGGCCGCCGTGGCGTAGCTTGAGCCGCAGACCGCCGAGAACCCCGAACAGGCGACCATGGTCGAGAGCGCCAGCCCTCCGCGCACATGGCCGACAAAGGCATAGGCCGCGCGGAACAGATCGTGGGCGATGCCTGTCTTGGAGATCACGTTTCCCATCAGGATGAACATCGGCACGACGGCCAGATCGTAGGACAGAACCGCATCGGAAATCGTCAATGGCAAGAGTTGCAGCGCGATGTTCCAGTTGATGGAAAAACCAATCCCGGCCACAGAGACGGCGAGCAGGGAAAAGGCGAGGGGAACCCGCAGAAAGGCCAGCATAATGGCCGCAAGTATTGCAATGGAACCGACGATCATAGCGCTTCCTCCTCATGGGTGTCTTCGGGATCGACCATCGGCCCGGTGAAGGCGATGGCCAGGGCGGCCAGCGCCGAGAGGGCGCAGCTTGCGGCCATGTAGAAATAGAGCGGGCCACGTGGGACACGGAGAGCCTGGCTGACTTCCGAGATGCGCGACGCGTTCAGTCCGTGCTTGACAAAGAGCCGGGCGACAAGAGCCAGCACTGTGGTCACCAACACACTGATCAGGACGCGCCACCACGCCATCCAGGGCTTGTTCACAAGCTTGTCGAGCAGGTCGATTGTCAGGTGCGCCCCAGCAGCGGTCACCAGCGGAAGGCCGGCAAAAACAACCAGTGCCATCAGATGCTCTGTGATGTCATTGGCCCCGTAGATCGGCTTGCCGACGATGCGGCGGCCTATGACGTCTGCGAAGGTCAGTGCGACCATTGCCAGAAGGAACAGTGCCATGACTGTTTCAACTCCCCGGCGGACTTTCCATGTCATGGACAGCATGATCCTGTCTCCTCCCAAAAAGGCGGGGACCGGCAAACCGGTCCCCGTTGCGCGGTTTAGTTCGATGCAGACGCTGCGAATTCGGTTGCAAGCGCCTCATACGTGTCGTTGTAAAAGGACAGCATGGCCTGCGGGTCGGCAACGCCAGCGGCCTTGGCGGCCTCCACCCAGTCAGCAACCATCGTGTCGTAGATGGTATCCACCGCCGCGATCAGTTCGGGCGAGGCTTCCACGATCTCATGACCGGCCGCGCCCAGCTTTTCGGTGGCGGCGGGGTTCTGCAGGTCGAAGTTCTTGCCCCATGCGGCGGAGAGTTCTTCGCCGATGATGCCTTCGATCGCGGCTTTGTCCTGGTCAGCCAACCCATCCCATTTGGCGCCGTTCATGATGACGAAGAAGGTCGCGTCATAGAAGCCGTTCGGGAAGATGGTGTGATGCTCGAGACTGTCTTCGAGGCGGAAGTTGACTACCGATTCCATGGTGTGAAGCGATCCGTCGATGACGCCGCTTTCCAGCATCTCGTAGGCCTTGGTAGCGGGTGCGGCCACCGGAACCGAGCCCAGCGAGGTCAACAGTTTCTCCTGGATCGGCCCGCCCATGCGGAACTTGACGTTGGCCAAATCCTCGGGCGAGGTCACGGTCTTGGAGCCATGGTGCAGTTGGCCGCCGCCGAACATGCCAACCGCGAGCATCTTCACACCGTCGAAAGCAGCGTTGTCGGCGAGATAGGCGTCATAGGTTTGCCACAGTGCCCGGCTTTGAGCTTCGGCATTGGTCCCGGCATTCGGGAACTCGGCAAACCACATCGAAACGAAGCGCTCGGGCTCATAGGTGAAGTTGCCCCAGGTGATGTCGGCCACGCCGTTGCGTGCCAGTTCCCAGTGCTGCGGCGGGCTAGCCAGCGGCGCGGGCAGGATCACGACGTTGACGCGACCTTCCGTGACTTCGGCGACCTTCTCGGTGAAGGGCACAAGGAAGTCGGTGTGCACAAAGTGGGTCGGCGGCACCCAGGACGACATGGTGAGCGTCTCGGAACTTGCCATCGTGCCCGCCATCATTGCGGTTGCGGCGACAGCGCAGGTGAGCATGGACTTGGTGAAGGTGATCATCTGGATCCTCCCTAGGATGATATCTGGTTCAGGTCAGTTGGTGAGAGTTGAGCGTTGCGCTCGTGCGGTGCTTTGCCAGGTCGGCAAAGATGGCGGCTCCGACAGGGATGATTTCCGGGTCGAAGACGAATTCCGGGTGGTGAGGGGCATAGCCGCCCTGACCTATGAAGAAGCAGGCACCGGGCACGAGCCCCGAGAGTTCGGAGAAGTCCTCGGATGCCATGAGACTGCGGGCGTTCTCGGTGACCCGACCCGTTCCAACGACCCGCGTTGCGGCAGCCACGGCGGCGGCGACGCAGACGGGATTATTCAGCGTGACGGGCACCATGCTGGTCACGTCGATCTCGATGAGAACGCCAAAGAGAAGCTCGGTCGCGCGCACCGCGTCCTGCAGCAAATCGGCCAGCGTATCGCGCACCTCGGTCGCCGTCGTGCGCATGGTCCCTTCGATCCGAACGGTATCGGGCAGGATGTTGCGTGCCGTACCGCCTTTGATCAGACCAAAGGACATCACCCCGGTTTGGCGTGCATCAAAATTCCGAGTAGCGGCCTGCTGAACGGACGAGATCAGGTGGGCGGCGGCTGCGACGGCATCCTGCCCGGTATGCGGCATCGACCCGTGCGCACCTTGCGCCTGGATCGTGATATCAATGTTGTCCGCAGACGACAGCGCCGCTGTCGCCGGCACGCCGAGCTGACCGGCGGGAAGGTCCGGCGAGTTGTGCAAGGCGTAGATCTCGTCGCAGGGGAACCGCTCGAACAGGCCGTCTGCGATCATCGCGCGTGCACCGGTCAGGAGTTCCTCGGCAGGCTGAAAGATGAAGCGAATTGTGCCGTCGAAGTCCCGATGCGTCGCGAGATAGGCGGCGGCGGTCAGTGCGGTGACCATGTGTCCGTCATGCCCGCAGCCGTGAAACCGGGCAGGAACTTCGGACGCGTAGCCGACCGTGGCTTTCTCCTGCATCGGAAGGGCATCAAGTTCTGCCCGAAAGGCGATGCAACGTCCGGGTGCAGCAGGTGACGCATCTTGACCATACAAGGTCCCGACGACGCCCGTGCCGCCGATGCCAGTTGCTACACTGTAACCGAGCTCGGTCAGCCGTGCTGCGACAAAGGCCGCCGTCCGCACTTCCTCGAAGCCGATTTCGGGGTGGCGATGCAGGGTCTGCAGCCAGTCTTGCGACGTTTTGCGGTGAGTCTCTTACCAGGTGGGAAACATCTTCGCGGGCTCCAAGTTATCTCAATGTGAGAATATTGCGCGGAGATACTTTTCCGGCAAGATGGTTTCTTGTTAAGACTATTTCGTGTGGAAATCAGGGTAAGACGTGATACTTTTTTGGTATCGACTACAGGAGAAGCGGATCGTGCAGACCGACAAGACTTTCAAGAACGAGCGCCTGACATACAGATTGAACATCGTCGCCCAAGAAGCGATCCAGGCAAACGACGAGATTTTCCTGAGAGAGACGGGATGCCGGATCCGCGATCTGCGTGTGTTGCGTTTGATCGATGATCGGCCGGGCACGACTTTCGCAGAAATCGCGAAAATAACTGGTTTTGACAGAAGTTTGACCTCGAGAATCATCCAGAATTTGATCGGCGCCGGTCTGATCGAGCGAGAAAATTCAAGCGAGGACGCGCGGGTGTTCCTGCTCTCCACAACGCCAAAGGGCAAGGAGGTTCGCCAAGTGGCGCGCCGTTTGTCTGATCGGCTAGAGGTGATCCTGACGGACCCGCTCTCTGCTCAGGAGATGCGGGCGTTCAACGAAATCCTTGCTCGTCTTGGGGCCTGGGTGACCTCGGAAGACTACCGAGATGCTCTCGCCAAAGAACTGCAAAAAGATGCACTTTAAAATAGTCTTGACGTGAAACTAAATGCGGTTTAGACCTTTTTCAGCCTACCAAGCTGTCACAGGAGAGGCCGATAACTCGGCGCCGAAGGAGCAACCCCCCGGAACCTCTCAGGCAAAAGGACTGTGACAAGCGCGGCGATCTGAAGCGCGCTGTGGAGCCTCCGCATCTCGCGACAGAGGGGATTGGACCTGTCATCCGGCAGGACGAAACCTTGGGTCGCGGGAGGATGCCATGACCAGAATTGCCGTAATCGGCGCCGGAATTACTGGCGTAACTACAGCATCAAGCCTGATGGACAGGGGCTATGATGTCACCTTGTTCGATCGCAATCGTTATGCCGCGATGCAGACGTCGTTCGCCAATGGCGGACAGTTGTCGGCATCGAATGCCGAAACCTGGAATCGTTGGTCGACGGTCTTCAAGGGCATGAAGTGGATGATGACCCGGGGCGCGCCACTTCTCGTTAACCCCAAGCCGAGCTGGCACAAGTATAGCTGGATGGCCGAGTTCGTGGCGTCGATCCCGCAATACCGGGCGAACACCGTCGAGACGACCCGTATGGCGATTGCTGCGCGCGGGCTTCTTCGTGAGAAGGCCGAGCGGCATGGTTTCGACTTCGACTGCGAAAACCGAGGCATCCTGCATATCTACACCGACAAGGCCGAATTCGACCACGCGACCGAGGTCAACAAGCTGCTGGCTGAGGGTGGTTTGGAGCGCCGCGCGGTGGCGCCCGAAGAGGTTCGCCAGATCGAACCGGCGCTCAGCGGGGATTTCTACGGTGGTTACTACACCGAAAGCGATTTCACCGGCGACATTCACCGCTACACGACGGGTCTTGCCAAATCCATCGAACGGGGTGGGGCGGTTTTACGCTTCGGCACCGATGTCGACGCGCTGAAGGTCGACAAGAACGAGGTCCGCCTGACCTGGAGCCGGAACAACGAAAGTCAGACCGAAACCTTCGATGCCATCGTCGTTTGTGCGGGTGTCGAAAGCCGGGCTATCGCGGAGCAGCTTGGCGACCGGGTGAACGTCTATCCGGTCAAAGGCTATTCGATCACCGTTCGCCTCGATGACGAGGAAAGCCAGCAGTCTGCTCCCTGGATCAGCTTGCTCGATGACGAGGCGAAGGTCGTGACCAGCCGCCTGGGCAAGGACCGTTTCCGCATCGCCGGCTCGGCGGAGTTCAACGGCTACAACCTCGACATTCGGGACGACCGGGTACGCCCGCTGGTGAAGTGGTGCGAACGGTTCTTCCCCGGTGTGAGCACCGAACACGCCATCCCATGGGCAGGACTGCGACCGATGATGCCGAACATGATGCCCAAGGTGGGGCAGAGCGCCCGCGACCGGGTGTTCTACAATACCGGGCACGGGCATCTTGGCTGGACGCTGTCCGCGGTTACCGCCGAAATGGTGGCCGAAAAGGTCGCGGGGTCGCGGACTGTCAACAGTGCAGGCACGGTGATCCCGGGTGCAAGGGCTGCGCTGCAAGTGCGAGGAGCGGTATGATGTATATCCCGACCTACGATGACATGCTTTGTGCGCATGATCGGATTGCGCCTTATATCCGGCTTACGCCGGTGCGGGTGTCGGATTATCTGAGCGAGTTGGCGGGGTGCCAGCTGTTCTTCAAATGCGAGAACTTTCAGGAGCCCGGCGCGTTCAAGGTGCGCGGGGCTGCAAATGCAGTGTTCGGGCTGGACGAGTCGCAGGCGGCCAAAGGCGTCGCGACGCATTCCAGCGGCAACCATGCCTCGTGCCTGTCCTACGCGGCCATGCTGCGGGGCATTCCCTGCAACGTGGTCATGCCGCGCACCGCGCCGCAGGCCAAGAAAGACACGGTGCGTCGCTATGGCGGCGTGATCACCGAATGTGAGCCCTCGACGACCTCGCGCGAGGCGCGTTTTGCCGAGGTGCAGGCCGCGACGGGTGGTGATTTCG
>NZ_JBXWRD010000041.1:0-38890 GCF_059612725.1 Ruegeria sp. YKSF070
AACAAAACAACCGGCGCGGGATGGAGCAGCCAGGTAGCTCGTCAGGCTCATAACCTGAAGGTCGTAGGTTCAAATCCTACTCCCGCAACCAACGATTTCTGCGAAAGCAGGCTGTCCAAAGCCTCGGCCTCCGAAAGGAAGTCGGGGTTTTGCTTTCCGGCTGCAAAGCGCAGGATCGTCCCCAGGTCGCCCCGAAGGACGATGGAGAGTTCGCCGTTCTCGGGCACGAGGCTGATTTCATCCACAAGTGATCTAAGCACGTCGACGGCGGCGCCACGATCTTCCTCGGATTGAAGGTTCTCGCAGAGCTTCGCGATCCGATCCTGATACATCCGTGCCATGTTCGGGTGCAGCAATGGCGGCGGCTCATCGGCATTGTCCAGAAGCTCGGTCAACTCCGCCTTCCTCGCTTCCAGCTTCTCGGCCTTGTCTTTGAGCTTAGCAGGCGGGAAAGCCGCACGGACGTGTGAATTTTGTACAGGTATTGTACGAGATTTCGGTCGTTCTCGGAAAATTCGGCGCGAAAGCTCACGGGACCTTCTGCAAGATCCTACACAAAGTCCTGAAAATAATCTATATTTTTCAAGCGTTTTTGGTGACCCCGACAGGATTCGAACCTGTAACCTGCCCCTTAGGAGGGGGCTGCTCTATCCAATTGAGCCACGGGGCCGCCGCCCCCTCTCTACCGAGGTTTGACAGGCTTGTCATCGGTCTATCGGTAGCAGTTGAACCTTGCCCGCTGTTCGCGCTAGCATCTCTGCAAAACCCCTTGAAGCAGGTGCCCCCTTGACAGCAGATACCAAACGCCCGCTCACCCTTCGCGATGTCTCCGAAGCTTCGGGGGTATCGGAAATGACCGTCAGCCGGGTATTGCGCAACCGCGGGGATGTGTCAGACGCGACCCGCGCCCGGGTTCTCGCGGCGGCCAAGGAGTTGGGCTATGTCCCCAACAAGATAGCTGGCGCACTGGCCTCAAACCGGGTCAACCTCGTGGCGGTGATCATCCCCTCCCTGTCGAACATGGTGTTCCCCGAGGTGCTGACCGGCATCAACCAGGTACTTGAGGATACCGAATTGCAGCCGGTGGTCGGGGTCACCGATTACCTGCCCGAAAAAGAGGAAAAGGTGCTGTACGAGATGCTCTCGTGGCGCCCCTCGGGCGTGATCATCGCGGGGTTGGAGCATTCCGAGGCGGCGCGCGCCATGCTGGATGCCGCCGGGATTCCGGTGGTCGAGATCATGGACAGCGACGGCAAGCCGGTGGATGCGATGGTGGGCATTTCGCACCGCCGCGCCGGGCGCGAGATGGCACAGGCGATCCTGAAGGCAGGCTATCGCCGGATCGGCTTCATGGGCACCAAGATGCCGCTCGACTATCGCGCCCGCAAACGATTTGAAGGGTTTACCGAGGTGCTGGGCAAGAACGGGGTCGAGATCGAGGATCGCGAATTCTACTCCGGCGGCTCGGCGCTGGCCAAGGGGCGCGAGATGACGCAAGCCATGCTGGAACGTTCGCCGGACCTCGATTTCCTCTATTACTCCAATGACATGATCGCGGCGGGCGGTCTGCTCTATCTGCTCGAACAGGGGATCGACATTCCCGGCCAGATCGGCCTGGCGGGGTTCAACAATGTGGAGCTTCTTCAGGGCTTGCCGCGCAAACTGGCCACGATGGATGCCTGCCGGCTGGAGATTGGGCGCAAGGCCGCCGAGATCATCGCCAAACGGCTGGAAGACCCGGAAGCCGAGATCGAAACCCGGATCACGCTGGAGCCCAAGATCAGCTATGGCGACACGCTGAAACGGCGCTGAGGCGTGGCGCTGCAACGGCTCGACAACCGCGCGGCGCGGGCGCTGTTCCTAGATCGGCACGGGCTGGCGGAACAGCCCAGCGGTCCGGCGCGCGGGGCAGATCTGCTCGATCTGATCACCCGGCTCGGCTTTGTGCAACTCGACAGCATCAACACCGTGGCGCGGGCGCATGACCTGATCCTGTTCTCGCGCCGCCCCGCCTATCGACCGCCCGATCTGAAACGGCTATACGAGCGGGACCGGGCGCTGTTCGAACATTGGACCCATGACGCCGCTGTCATCCCGATGGCGTTCTACCCGCAATGGCACATGCGGTTTGAGCGCGATGCAGAGATGCTGCGTTATAGGTGGAAGAACTGGCGCCGCGACGGGTTCGAAGGCAAGTTCGCCGCCGTGCTTGACCATATCCGCGAGCATGGGCCGGTCAGTTCGTCTGATGTCGGCAAGGACGAGGAAAAGAAATCGGGCGGTTGGTGGGACTGGCATCCCTCCAAGACTGCGCTGGAATATCTGTGGCGCTCGGGCGCGCTGACGGTGATCGGGCGCGAGGGATTTCAGAAACGCTATGACCTGACCGAGCGCGTGATCGAAGGCCATTTGCGCCCCGGTGCGCTGGATCATGATCCCAAGACAACGGTGGATTGGCTCTGCAACGCCGCCCTTGATCGGCTGGGCTTTGCCACCACCGGCGAACTGGCGGCCTTCTGGGACAGCGCCAGCCCGGCCGAGGCCCGCGACTGGGCCGCAGCGGCCGAGGCGCGGGGCGAGGTTGAAGCCATCGAGATCACCTGTGCCGATGGCAGCCTGCGCAAGGTACTCGCCCGGCCCGATGCATTGGACAAAGCCACCGCCGTACCACCTGCGCCGGGCCGTATCCGCGTGCTCAGCCCGTTTGACCCGGCGCTGCGCGACCGCAAACGGGCCGAGCGGCTCTTTGGCTTTCACTACCGGATTGAGGTGTTCGTGCCCGAACCGAAACGGGTCTATGGCTACTATGTTTTCCCGTTGCTCGAAGGTGACCGGCTGATCGGGCGCATCGACATGAAGGCGCATCGTGAGTGTGGAGAGCTTAGGGTGCGCGCGCTCTGGCCCGAACGCGGGCTGCGCTGGTCACCCGCTCGCACCCGGCGGCTGGAGGCCGAATTGGACCGCATCCGCCGCCTGGCCGGGGTCGAGCAGGTCATCTTTGCCAAGGACTGGCTGCGCGACCCTCTCTGATCAATACCTCGCCGCTGCTTCTTTCTGGTCAGAAATACTCCCGCCGGAGGCGTCCGACAGCGCGGCGTACAGGAAAGGTCAGAGGAGAACTCAGGCAGATTTCCAGCGCGCCGACAAGGAGCGTGCGGTCTGCGTCAGCAGCATGACATCCAGACCCACTGCCAGGAACTGGGCGCCCATCTCCAGATAGGCTTGGGTCGCCTCCTCATTGGTGCCCAGAATCCCCGGTGCCCTGCCTGCGGCGCGGATGCGCGTCATTGCGTCGGCGATGACCGCCCGCACCTCGGGGGCGGCGCTGTTGCCTTGGAACCCCATATCGGTTGACAGATCGGCGGGGCCGATGAACACGCCATCCACACCCTCGACCGTCAGGATCTCGTCCAGTGCCGCCATGCCGGCGCGGTTCTCGACCTGTACCAGCAGGCAGATCTCCTGATCGGCGGTCTGGATATACTCGCTGACGCCGCCGAACCGGGTGGCTCGGGCGGCAGTGGCGCCGACGCCCCGCACACCTGTCGGCGGATAGCGGCAGGCACGCACCAGCTGGCGGGCCTGATCGGCGCTTTCCACGATCGGAACCAGCACTGTCTGGGCGCCAGCATCCAGCACCTGCTTGATGATCCAGTCCTCGCCCACCGGCACCCGCACCACCGGATGCGACGGGCTGGCCGCCAAAGCGGTCAGCTGATCCCGGATCGAGCGGATGTCATTGGGTGCATGCTCACCATCCACCACCAGCCAGTCGAACCCGCATGTGCCCATGATTTCGGCCACGCTGGGTTCAGCAAAGCTCATCCAGCAACCGATCTGGCGTTTGCCCTCGGCGAGGGCCTGTTTGAACGGGTTTTTGGGCGCGGGCATGGCGGATCTCCTATGGTCGGGTTTTCGCTGGAGAGCCTGCGTCAGCGCGCAGGCCCTGTCCAGCACTCAGGGCAGCGCACGGGCGATTTCGGTGATCACGTCAAAGGCCATCATCACATCGGCCTCGGTCGTTTCGAACTGTCCGGCCTGGAACCGGATCACAAGCGCGCCATCGACACGCGTCTGGGTCAGATAGATGCGCCCGTCATCGTTGATCGCGTTGACCAGCCGCTGGTTCAATTCGTCCGGATCGACCCCGTCCCGCAAATAGCGAAAGGTCCAGAGCGACCACATTGGCGGCGTTACGATCTCGAAATCCGGCTCGGCGGCAAGCCGGTCATGCAATGCGCCCGACCAGGCGATATGGTTGCGCAGCCTCTGGCGCAGCCCTTCCATCCCATAGCTGCGCATCAGGAACCAGAGTTTCAGCGCCCGGAACCGGCGGCCCAGCGGCACCGACCATTCCGAATAGTTGATGATCCCGTCGCGACCGTGGGTCTTGAGATACTCGGGCTGAATCGCCAGCGTCCGCACCAGATCGTCGGGGTTTTTCAGGAAATGCGCCGAACAGTCGAACTGCACCCCCAGCCATTTATGGGGGTTGAACACGATACTGTCGGCGCGCGCGATGCCCGGCCAGTAATGGCGGAACTCGGGGCAGATCATCGCCGACCCTGCCCAGGCCGCGTCCACATGTGTATAGAGACCGAATTTTTCGGCCACGTCCAGACAGCGATCCACCGGATCGGTGGCCCCGGTGCCGGTGCCGCCCACGCACAGGATCAGGCCCGCCGGATGCAGCCCCGCCGCCAGATCAGCCTCGATAGCGGCCTCCAGCGCGTCGGGGTCCATTCCGCGCCAGTCGCCCTTGATCGGCACCCGCACCAGATTGTCCTGCCCGATCCCGGCCACCCAGATGGCACGATCGACCGAGGTGTGAACCTCGGACGAGCAATAGACCCGCAATGGCTTCTGACCGAACAGGCCCTGCTGGTTCCCCTGCCAGTCGAGCGCCTTTTCCCTCAGTGTCAACACCGCCGCCAGCGTCGCCGACGAGGCGCTGTCCTGGATCACACCGGCAAATCCCTCGGGCAGATCCAGCGCTTGCCGCAGCCAGTCCATCATCCGCGTTTCCATCTCGGTTGCGGCGGGCGAGGTCTGCCACAACATACATTGCGGCGCGATGGCCGAGGCCAGGAATTCGGCGAGCACCGAGGGGGCGGACGCGTTCGAGTTGAAATAGGCGAAAAAGCGCGGATGCTGCCAATGGGTGATACCGGGCATCACGATATCCTCGAAATCGCGAAAGATGTCCTCCATCGCTTCGGGCGTCTCGGGTGGTGTGGCGGGCAGGGCGCTCAGCACCGCGCCCGGTTCGGTCCGGGCGCGCACGGGGCGGTCGCCCACGGTCAGGTGATAATCCTGCGTCCAGTCGGCAACCCGGCGGCCCCAATCGGCGAATTCTTCCCATTTCATCTGTCGTATCCTCGTCCGCCGTCAGGGGGCGATGATCGGTTGCGCCTTGAGAGCGCTCGGTACCGGCTCAGTGCCTTCGAAGGTTGACCCTTCCTCGAACCAGCTTTTCGGGGCGGGTGCCCCCCAAAGGGTCTGACGCTGCGGGTCGGTCAGCGACCAGCGGATCGGTTCCAGATCCGGATCGACGGTCTGATAGTCCGAGCAATAGATCTCGATCCGGTGCCCGTCGGGGTCGCGGACATACAGAAAGAAGGCGTTCGAGATCCCGTGCCGCCCCGGCCCGCGCTCGATATTGGCGACATATCCGGTGGTGCTCATCAGATCGAGCAGATCGATGATGTTGAGAGGGGTCGGTACCCAAAAGGCGGTGTGATGCAGGCGCGGACCCAGTCCGTTGGTAAAGGCTACGTCATGCACGCCGCCCTTGCGATGCATCCAGGCGGCCCAGAGACGGCCGCTTTCGTCATCTTCTGTGTACTCGGTGACGCGAAACCCCATCTCGCCGTAAAAGGCCACGCTGGCATCCACATTCGCCGAGAACATGTTGAAATGGTCGATCCTGAGCGGCTTTACCCCGTTATAGAGCCGGTATTTCTGGTGGATCGGCGGCAGCCGGTCCATCCGCACATAGAATTCCAGCGGAATTCCCCAGGGGTCGCGGGTGCGCAAAGTGCGGCCCATATGCGGGCGCTCGACCCAGGCGGTGGGCAAAGATTTTTCGGTGAAAAATCTTTCGGCTCGCTCCAGATCGGGTTCGTCATAAAGCTTGAAGCCCAGCACGCCAACATCCGCCGTATCGGCCTGAACCAGAACGATGCAGTGATGCCCGCGTTCTTCCATCGCGCGCAGATAGAGCCGCCCCTCTTCCTCTTGGGTGACCTGAAGGCCCAGGATGTCGACGTAGAACGCTCGGCTGGCCGCCAGGTCCCGCACCCGGTATTCCACATGGCTGAGCCGCACGATGTTGAAGGGCGGGTAGAGATTTGGCGCGGGGACGGGCATTTCTTTCTCCTGATTGTCGGCAAGGGTGGCGACTGGCTTTTTATTAACATGTGAAATTAATCTGGATTTGTCAAACCTGCCTCTCTTGTGGGGCGCGGGCAATCCTTCGTTGCGGGAAGGAACGATTTCGGCGAAATTAGCCTATGAGCTCCGATTTGCCCAAAACATCCAGATCCTTACCCATCGCCCTGTTGCGTGCACGTGAACGGGTTATGCGCCCGGTACGGGCCATTCTGATGGACGTGGGTATCACCGAACAGCAATGGCGTGTCCTTCGTGTCCTCGAAGAAGAGGGGCCACAGGATCCGACCCGAATCGCCGACGGTGCCTGTCTGCTGCTGCCCAGCCTGACTCGGATTCTGCAGAAGCTGGAAGAAAAGCAACTGATCTCGCGGCAGCCCGATCCGGATGACGGGCGCAAGCAGGTCGTCAGTATTACGCAGGCCGGTACCCAGATCATTCGCGACAATCTCGGCGCCAGCCAAGCCGTGTTCGAAGCCATCCAGGCGCATATGGGGGCAGACAGATACGAGATGCTGCTCGATCTGTTGAACGAACTGCATCTCGACAAAACCGATTGATTGCAAAGTCATAGACCCAAGAGGGTCCCTGCCGGAGAGGAGGGGGTTCTCTCCGGCAGGGTGGCCAGGCCAGGTGTAGCTGCGCCGCCTGACCCTTCCAGCAGCCCCAGACGTGTTTGGTTACCGTCCGTAGCGCTGGTCACCGGAACGCGCGCGAGTTGGTAGGGGCAACTCATTGCAATGCTGTGCGAGACTAGGGGGTTCAGCCCGACAGCGACGCGTTCCGAAGGCTTGAAGCCTATAAGTAAATTTCTCTTCGTTCCCAGAAAGTCCTGCAATCTCTGGTGGTGCAATATGAATTGTAGCGCGTTGTGCGTCAATCGCAAGGATTGCGCAAGTTTATGCCGATGCAATCCGAAGTTGCGGGCGAAATATCGCGTACCGGGGCCTTGCGGGGCGGTTAGATGCGGGAGTTGCCAGAACGGTCGCATCACCTAAGATGGCCAAGGGCATCGAGGGGGACATTGATGAGCGAACGGCTCGGGACACTTGAAGAGCTACCGCAGGATTATCGCGATCAGATGGTGGCGGCGGGTGTCGCGCCGCTTTGGCCCATGATGCGCAATGTGTTGCCCCATGGGGCGCCGCAGCCGATGACCCGAGTGGGGCATTGGTCTTTTCCTGCGGTGCGGCCGCTTCTGCTGCGTGCCGGTGAACTGACTCCTGTGGAGAAGGCAGAGCGCCGGGTGCTTGTCCTCTCTGATCCAGGGCGTGGTTCGGGCGCGATGCAGGCGACCGCGACCATTTACCTGGGGCTGCAACTGCTGCTGCCAGGGGAGTCCGCACCCGCGCATCGACACACCCCGTCAGCCGTGCGGGTCGTGGTCGAGGGGCAGGGCGGCTATACGGTCGTGGATGGTGAGCGCCTGCCGATGGAGCCGGGCGATCTGGTGCTGACACCGGGCGGGGAATGGCACGACCACGGCCATGACGGGGACGAGCCGGTGATCTGGCTCGACGCGCTGGACCTGCCGCTTTTCGTGCAGCTCGAGGGCTCTTATGCGATCGAAGGTGAGTTGCAGGCGCAGCGCAACCGCCCCGATGCCAGCCAGGTCGAATACAGCGCCGCCGGGATGGCACCCTCGCGCCGACCAGGACGGGGTGCGCGGCGCTATCCAATGATGCGCTATCCCTGGGCGGCGACCGAGGCGGCGCTGCGTCAGATGGCTGCCTTTGCCGAGGGGATTGCCGAACTGGACTATATCAACCCCGAAACGGGTGAGGATGTGCTGCCCGCGCTTGGCTTCACCGCGATGATGCTCAAGGCGGGCCAGGTCGAAGCGCCGCCGCTGCGCTCTTGCTCTTCGGCCTTTCACGTGATCGCTGGTTCCGGGCGCAGCGAGATTGACGGGCAAGTCATCGAATGGGGTCCAAAGGACACCTTCACCGCCCCGGTCTTTGCCCGCATCAGGCATGAGGCAGAGAGCGAGGCATTTCTGGTCCGCATCCATGACCGTCCGCTGCAAGAGAAACTTGGTTACTACGAGGAACGCGCCAGATGAGCGACAGCCTGTTCACCCTTCCCCCGATCCCCGGCATTCCGGTCCGTGGCGAAAGCGGCACATATCCGATCGGGCGGATTTTCTGCGTTGGTCGCAACTATGCCGCCCATGCCGCCGAGATGGGCAACGAGGTGGACCGCGAGGCGCCGTTCTATTTCACCAAATCGCCGGCCAATGCGATCCTGACCGGGGCCACCGTTCCCTATCCGCCGGGCACCGAGAATTTTCATTACGAGATGGAACTGGCCTTTGCCATCGGCAAGCCGGTGTTCCGCGCCAGCCGGGCCGAGGCCTGGGACGCGGTCTATGCCTATGGCTGCGCGCTCGACATGACCCGGCGCGACCAGCAGATCCGCGAGCGAGACAAGAAACGCCCCTGGGACCTGGGCAAGGATGTCGAGAACGCGGCGGTCTTTGCGTCCCTGACCCGGGTGGCCGACTGGTCGCCGCAGGACAACACGCGCATTCATCTTGAGGTGAATGGTGCGGTCAAACAGGATGCCACCCTGTCCGAGTTGATCTGGAAGATCGACGAGATCGTCAGTCATCTGTCGGGCTATTACCATCTGCGCCCGGGTGATCTGGTGATGACGGGCACACCTGCCGGGGTCGGTCCGGTCGTCGCCGGGGATGTGATCGCCGGCGGTATCGACGGGCTGGACCCCATCGCGCTGACGCTTGGCCCGGCGGAATAACCCATGACTGTCGAAACCATTCTGACCAATGGCTTTGGCAGCGGTGGGCTGGCCGCGGAACCTGGCCTATCTTCGACGGAGCGGGTGGAGGCACTTCAGTCTTTTAGAGATGATGATTGCCATCACCCGATTGGCGCCAATGCCGAGCCGCGCATTAGAATGATGAGCGCCATGGCGGCGGAAGAGTGCTACAATTCGACGAAGTGGTGTTACGGCGGTTCCGATCTGGCCGGTACCGCCCGAGGGGAGATGTAAGCAATATATTGCAAAATGACGTGCTTTGCGCATTATATTGCTTAGAGAGGGTCAAAGGGAGGATATCATGACCTATCGCAGAAAGATTCTGGGCCTGATCGGCGGCGCTGCAGTTGCGGCTCTGGCCACCGGGTTCAGCGCCGGCACAGCACTGGCGCAAGAGGTTACTCTGAAACTGCACCAGTTCCTGCCGGCGCAGGCCAATGTGCCGAAACTGGTCCTGGACGTCTGGGCCGACGGCGTCGAAAAGGACTCGGGCGGCCGTATCAAGGTCGATCGCTATCCCTCGATGCAGCTGGGCGGCAAGCCGCCCGAGCTTATGGATCAGGCCATCGACGGCGTGGCCGATGTGGTCTGGACCGTGGTCGGCTATACGCCGGGCCGCTTCCCCTCGACCGAGGTTTTCGAACTGCCCTTCATGATGACCAACGCGCGTGCGGTCAGCCATGCTTACTGGGAAATGTTCGAAAAGCACATGAAGGATGACGAGTTCAAGGATGTGCATATTCTTGGCACCTGGGTGCATGGCCCTGGCATGATCCACACTGCCGATCCCGTCGAAACTCCGGAGGACCTCCAGGGGATGAAGATCCGCGGCGGTTCGCGGTCGGTCAACTCGCTGCTGACCAAGCTGGGTGCGACGCCTGTCGGTATGCCGGTACCCGCGGTGCCCGAGGGGCTGAGCAAGGGCGTGATCGACGGCACCACCATCCCGTGGGAGGTGACCACTGCGCTCAAGGTCCCGGAACTGGTAGAGAACCATACCGAGTTCGAGGGCCGCGCGCTTTATACGCTGACCTTCGTGCTGGCGATGAACAAGGCCAAGTATGACAGCCTGCCCGACGATCTGAAGGCGGCGGTCGACAAGAACTCGGGTCTTGAATTCTCGGTCTTTGCCGGTGGGACACAGGCCGATTCCGATGGTCCGGCGCGTCAAGTGGCCGAGGATCTGGGTAACAACATCATCACCATCGACGCCGCAGGGGTCGAGGAATGGCGTGCTTTGGCCCAGCCGATCTATGACGAATGGATCGCCGACATGGAATCCAAGGGCAAGGACGGTAAGGCGCTTCTCGAAGAGGCGCAGATGCTGATCGAGAAGTATACGCCGCAATATTCCAACTGATCCGGCAACTGCCACCGGGTACGGCGCAAACGGCGCCGTACCCGCCACGCGGCCTGCAACCGACCGAGGACCGATGCATAAACTGATGACGGGGCTGGCCAGATCGTTGGCCATCGTCGGTGGGATCGTTCTGAGCCTTCTGATCCTGCTGACCTGCGCCTCAATCCTGGGCCGTTTGCTGAACGGCTTTTTCCACGGTGACATCATGCAATCTGTTGCCCCCGGTCTGGCCGATTGGGCCATCGGAATCGGTATCGGCCCGGTCAATGGCGATTTCGAACTGGTCGAGGCAGGAGTGGCCTTTGCCATCTTCTGCTTTCTGCCGCTCTGCCAGATCACTGCCGGGCATGCGTCGGTCGATATTCTGGCCAACGCGTTCAGTCACCGGGCGAACCGCATCCTGCGGATGTTGACTGAACTGACCTTTGCCGCCGTACTCGTCCTGATCGCGTGGAAATTGTTCGACGGCATGATGAGCAAACGAGCCTATGCCGAGACAACCTTTCTGCTGCAATTTCCCATTTGGTGGGCCTATGCGCTCAGTTTTGTCGCGGCCTTCGCGGCGGCGCTGGTGGGGGTCTATATGGGCGCAGTTCGAACCTATGAATGCTTTACCGGCCGTATCCTGGTCTGGGATGGGGTGGAGGCGACACAGTGAGCGCGCTTGAGATCGGTATCGCCTCGTTTCCTGCCCTGATGGTTCTGATCTTTCTCAGGGTGCCGATCGGTCTGGCCATGTTCCTTGTCGGACTTGTGGGGCTGGTGCTGGTCACCGATGGCACGCAGGTCGCGTTTGCGCGGCTCAAGAATGAAACCTATACGACATTTTCCAGCTATTCGCTGACCATCGTGCCAATGTTCCTGCTGATGGGCCATTTCGCCACGCTGGGTGGCATGTCGACCGCTTTGTTCAAGGCTGCCGAGGGTTGGTTGGGCCATCGCAAGGGAGGCATCGCGATGGCCTCGATCGGGGCCTGCGCCGGTTTTGGTGCCATCTGCGGCTCGTCTCTGGCGACGGCGGCAACCATGGGCCGCGTCGCTCTGCCGGAACTCCGCCAATACGGCTATGCGGGCGGGTTTTCCACCGCGACGCTGGCGGCGGGCGGTACGCTGGGTATCCTGATCCCACCCTCGGTGGTGCTGGTGATCTATGCGATCCTGACCGAACAGAATATCGCCAAGCTGTTCCTGGCCGCCTTCATCCCCGGCATCATGGCGGCGCTGGGCTATGTCATCGCCATCTCGGTCTATGTGCGGCTTTACCCCGACAGCGCGGGCACGCGCCCGCCGGTCCCCTATGGTGCAAGGTTCGCAGCCTTGTTGCAGGTCTGGCCGGTGCTGCTGGTTTTTGGTCTGGTGGTGGGCGGCATCTATCTGGGTTGGTTCACCCCCACCGAAGGCGCCGCCGTGGGCGCGCTGGGAACCGGAGTGATTGCCTGGCTGAATGGCGGGCTGACCCGCGCCAGCCTCTCCGAAAGCTTTCTGGTCACCGCGCGTTCCACCGCGATGATCTTTTTCATCGTGCTGGGCGCGGCCTTTTACAACGGCTTCCTTGCCCTGACCCAGGTGCCGCAGGAGTTGTCGAATTTCGTGGTTGCCCAAGGCTACAGCCCCTGGGTGGTGCTGGCGCTGATCCTCGCCTTCTACCTTGTGTTCGGCTGCCTGATGGACAGCCTCAGCATGATCCTTTTGACGATCCCGATCTTCTTTCCGGTGATCTCGGCGATGGATTTCGATCTGGTCTCGCTGGCCGCGATGCAGGCCGATGCGGCGATGGAAGTTCTGAAGGCGGGCGTGCCCGAAGCGATGAGCGCCGAGACGCTGGCGGGCATCAAGGACGCCATTGCCAGTGGGGCCGAACTGACCCGCGAGCAGATGAAAGAGCTGGGTATCCGCGTGACGCGCGGCATGGCCAACCGGGCCGAGGCCGAACACGTGGCGATCTGGTTCGGTATTCTGGTGCTGATCGTGGTCGAGGTCGGGTTGATCACGCCGCCGGTGGGGATGAACCTGTTCATCATCAACGCGATGGACCGGACCACCCGCATGGCCGACACCTATAAGGCAGTGATGTTCTTTGTCGGCTCTGACATCGTGCGCGTGATCATTCTGGTCGCGTTCCCCGCGATCACGCTGTTTCTGCTGCCGGGATAGGCGCCACCGCCGCCCGGTCCGATGATCCCGACCCCGGCTGCCGCCGGGCGGGGCGGCTTTGGGAGGAGAGCATGACGCGATACCTAGACCATGAGGTAGAGGCCGAGCGGTGCGCGGACGGCACCATCTTACTGCGCTCGGCCCATGCGCCGGTGACACCGGTTGCCCGTACCACCGACTGGCTGCACCGCTGGGCGGCAGAGACCCCAGACGCGGTGTTCCTGGCCGAGCGCAGTGGTGGCGGATGGCGCGAGCAATCCTACGCCGAAACCCTGGGCAGGGTCCGGGCACTGGCCGCGGGGCTGCTGGCGCGCGGGTTGGTGCCGGGTGACCGTATCCTTGCCGTCTCGGGCAACAGTGTCGATCACGGTACACTGGCGCTGGCCGCGCAATATGTCGGGCTGGTGATCGTCCCTGTGGCCGAGCAATACGCCCTGATCCCTGGCGCGCTGAAACAGCTGCACTATATTCTTGGCCTGATCGACCCGGCCATGGTCTATGCCGAGGACGGCGCGCAATTCGCTGCCGCCTTGGCGATGGAGGAGATGGCTGGCCGCCGCATCGTCGTCGGGCGCAATCCCGCGCCGGGCATGACCCTGCTGACCGACCTGGAGCGGGAGAGTGGCGATATTTCGGGCGCTGCCGCTGCAGTCGGCCCCGACACGGTGGCCAAGATCCTGATGACCTCGGGTTCGACCTCGCACCCCAAGGGAGTGTTGACCACCCAACAGATGCTCTGCGCCAACCAGGCACAATATGCCCGCGCCCTGCCATTCCTGACCGAACGCCCGCCCCGGCTGGTGGATTGGCTGCCGTGGAATCATGTCTTTGGCGGGTCCAACAACTTCAACCAGATGCTGGCCTTTGGTGGCGCGCTCTATATCGACGGGGGCAAACCCGCCCCGGCGCTGATCGGCAAGACATTCGAGAACAATCGCCTGATGAACGGCACCATCGCCTATAACGTGCCGGTGGGCTTTGCCCAGTTGCGCGACGAGATGCATCGCGATCCCGAGTTGAAGCGTCATTTCTTCGCCGATCTGGACATGCTGTTCTATGCCGGTGCCTCTCTGTCGGCGGATGTCTGGCGCGACCTCAGCGAGATGGCCGCCGAGGTGCGTGATACCCAACCGCTGATCACTACCTGCTGGGGCATGACCGAGACCGCGCCGGCCTGCATTTTCCAGCACGTGCCCGCCAATCTGCCGGGTATCATCGGTGTGCCCCTGACCGGGGTGACCGCCAAACTGGTGCCGGCGGACGGTGGCCGGTACGAACTGCGTGTCGCGGGCCCCAATGTCTTTTCCGGTTATTTTCGCGACCCAGAAAAGACCGCCGCCGCCTTTGATGACGAGGGGTATTTCTGCACTGGCGACGCGGTGGCGATGGTTGATGCGGATGACCTGTCGCAAGGGTTACGGTTCGAGGGTCGGCTGGCCGAGGATTACAAGCTGGCAACCGGCATCTGGGTACGCGCCTCAGCGCTCCGGCTCGAGGTTCTGGCCGCGCTGGCGCCGCTGGCTGCCGATGTGGTTCTGACCGGCGAAGGTGAGGCCGAGATCGGCCTTCTGATCTTGCCCGCGCCCACCCTTGCTCAAGGGCTGGAGGCACGGGAGGGCATTCTGCATCCCGGCCCGATGCGCGACGAAATCGCCGCGCGCCTGTCGCGGCTGAACGCGGATCGCGGCAGTTCTGCCCGCATCGCGCGGGCGGTGATTCTTTCAGACCCGCCGTCGATGGCAGAGGGCGAAGTCACAGCCAAGGGTAATCTCAACTTCCGCAAGATACTGGAAAGAAGGGAAGAAATCGTGTCGCGCCTGTATGGGGGCGATAAAGATGAAAGAATTATTGTGCATTAAGCTGCATAAATTTGCGGCCCGATTTAGCAATATCTTGCATAAACAGGTTTGGGATGCATGATGGTGCCGCCGGAGAGAGGCGCGCGCGGGAGTGGGAGAGGAGGCCCGCCCGCTCGCTGCCCCGGCCATCACCGGGAGGAGGCAGAATGAGCGCAAACGCCGCGCATTACTTTGTGGACCGCCATGTCGAAGAAGGGCGCGGCGCGCGACCCGCCTTTCGCGAAGCCGCCGGCGCGCGGCGCAGGCAGAGCTATGGCGAGCTGGCCCGCGACAGCGGTGCGGTTGCGGGTGCGCTCGCCCGTGCGGGCATCCCGCGCGAGGCGCGCGCGGCGATGCTGGTGCTGGACCAGCTGGAGTTTCCCGCCCTGTTCTGGGGCTGCCTCAAGGCGGGCGTGGTGCCGGTGCCGCTGAACACGCTGCTGGCCACTTCGGTTTATGATGTGATCCTGAACGACAGCCGCGCCTCGATCCTTTTTGTCTCGGAAGAGCTCTGGCCGGTGGTCCAGCCCGCCGCGCTGGCCTCGCCGCATCTGACCCGGATCGTGGTGATCGGCACCGCGCCCGACGGCACCCAAAGCCATGCGGATTTCGTGCAGGGTGCCGATATCCCGCCTGCGGTCGAGGTGTCGCCCGACGATGTGGCCTTTTGGCTCTATTCCTCGGGGTCGACCGGACAGCCCAAGGGTGTGCGGCACGTGCATGCCAGCCTCAAGGCCACCGCCGACAGCTATGGTGCGCAGGTGCTGGGAATCGAACCGGATGACCTGGTGTTTTCGGCGGCCAAGCTGTTCTTTGCCTATGGGTTGGGCAATGGCATGACCTTTCCGATGTCGGTCGGGGCTGAGACGATCCTGTTCAACGGGCGTCCGACGCCGGATGGCGTGCGCGATATCATCGCCGCCGAGCGGCCAACCGTGTTCTGCGGGGTGCCGACGCTGTATGCAGCAATGGTCGCCATGCTCGACCGCGAGGGCGTGCCGGACGTAACGCTGCGTCGTTGCATCTCGGCAGGCGAAGCACTGCCGGAAGAGATTGGCCGGTCTTGGCACCGGCAATGGGGGGTCGACATTCTGGACGGCGTCGGCTCGACCGAGATGCTGCATATCTTTCTGTCGAACGCGCCGGGCGACGTGGTCTATGGCACCTCGGGCCGACCGGTGCCGGGATACGAGGTGCGGCTGGTGGACGAAAGCGGCGCCGATGTCGGACCCGGCGGGTTGGGAGAGCTTCTGGTGCGCGGCGCTTCGGCGGCGGATGGCTATTGGAACAAGCGCGACAAGAGTCGCGCCACCTTCGAGGGAGAATGGACCCGCACGGGCGACAAATATGAGCTGACGCCTGATGGCCGCTATGTCTATTGCGGGCGCACTGACGACATGTTCAAGGTCTCGGGCATCTGGCTGTCGCCGTTCGAGGTGGAGCAGGCGCTGGTCGCGCATCCCGCCGTCCTCGAAGCGGCGGTGGTGGCGGCGCGCGACGCTGACGGGTTGGAGAAACCCAAGGCCTTCATTGTGCTCAAGACGGCAGAGACCGAAGGGCTGGCCGATACCCTGCGCGATTTCGTCAAGGAGAAGGTGGGCAAGTGGAAATATCCCCGCTGGATCGAATTCGTCGAGGATTTGCCCAAGACCGCCACCGGCAAGATCCAGCGGTTCAAACTGCGCGAGGGAGGCTGAGCGATGGAGTGGAGTACAAATCCCGCCGAAAAGCTGCGCATTGATGGCGTGGCATTGGAATATGCCTGCCACGGCCCGGCGCCTGGGGGCGCCCCGACCCTTGTGCTGTTGCATGAAGGGTTGGGCTGTGTTGCGATGTGGCGCGATTTTCCCGCGCAGCTTGCTGCGCGCACTGGGTTGGGCGTGCTGGTCTATTCCCGGCAGGGCTATGGCGGATCGGACCCGGTTACCCGGCCCCGGCCGCTGGATTTCCAGACCTGCGAGGCGCTGGAGGTGCTGCCCGCCCTGCTGGATGCTGCCGGTGTCCGGCAGGCGATCCTGCTTGGCCATTCCGACGGCGCCACCATCGCCGCGATTCATGCCGGCAGTGTGGCTGGTCACCGGATACGCGGCGTGATCCTCGAGGCGCCGCATTTCTTTACCGAACCGGGCGGGCTGGCCTCGATCACAGAGGCGCGCGCGGCCTATGAAAGTGGCGATCTGAAACAGAAACTGGCGCGCTATCACGCCGATCCCGATGGTGCTTTTCTGGGCTGGAACGATGCCTGGCTCGACCCCGGTTTCGCCACCTGGAACGTGGCCGAGGTGATCGACTATATCCGGGTGCCGATCCTGGCCATTCAGGGGCGGCAGGACCAATACGGCACGCTTGCCCAGATCGAAGAGATCGAGAGCCGCGCCTATTGTCCGGTGGATACGCTGATACTTGACTGTCGCCACGAACCGCATCGGGAGTGCGCTGATCGGGTGTTGGACGAGATCGCCGACTTTTGCGCAAGGCTGCTTCGCATCGAGGCCGCCGAGGTCATCCCGGCCTGAGCATGTCGCTGCCACCTCTCTCGGATCCCTATGTTCCCGGTCAGACGGCGCGGCCACCCGAAGATCTGTTCGAGGCCCTGCACCAGTGCGTTCCCCGCCGGATGCCACCTGAGGATTTGACCGCTTGCCCTGCCTGGACCGACGGCTGGACATTGTTCGATCTGGGATACTTCTGGGAGGCGCATGAGGTATGGGAGCCGGTCTGGATGGCCTTGCCCCCGAATAGCGGTGCTCGCTACCGGGTGCAGGCGGCGATACAGTTGGCCAATGCGGCGTTGAAACTGCGCATGGGTCGGAGGGGCGCGGCCCGGCGTCTTTGTGTCTTGGCTCGCGAGGCCGCGGCGCGGGCCGGCGGAGCAGGGACGCCCGAGACATGGGAGGTTTCGTTCTGCGACCGCGTCGCCAAGGTTGAGGCGCGATTCGCAAGTGATGCAATATAACGCATCATTGCAGAAAGTATCAGAGATATATTGCGGGATGGTAGGTAGTCTATTGATATTTAAGGAATTCAAACATGCACTATTGTGCCGTAAATTGCTTGCAAATTGACTGATGCGCACTAAAATGCATAATATCATAACTCTTGGAGCGAGGCATGACCCAGCGTATCGACTTTCAGACCGACCCGTCCCGCTATCGTCATTGGCGGGTCGTGTATGATGGAGAGATCGCCAATCTCTACATGGATGTGGATGAACAGGGCGGCCTGTTCCCGGGCTATGAGCTGAAGCTAAATTCCTATGATCTTGGCGTCGATATCGAACTGGCCGATATCGTCCAGCGGATGCGGTTCGAGCATCCGGAGGTCAAGGTGGTGGTGATGCAATCCGGAAAGGACCGCGTTTTCTGTGCCGGTGCGAATATCCGGATGCTGGGCGGCGCCAGCCACGCGCACAAGGTCAATTTCTGTAAATTCACTAACGAGACCCGCAACACGTTTGAGGCGGCCGAGGCCGACAGCGGCCAGAAATACATTGCCGCAGTCAAAGGTGCCTGCGCGGGCGGGGGGTACGAGCTGGCGCTGGCCTGCAACTATATCATGCTTACCAACGACAGTTCCTCTTCGGTGGCCTTGCCCGAGGTTCCGTTGTTGGCGGTGCTGCCGGGAACTGGCGGGCTGACCCGAGTCACCGACAAGCGTAAGGTGCGCCGCGATCTGGCCGATGTGTTCTGCTCGGTCGAGGAAGGTGTACGCGGCCAACGCGCTGTCGACTGGCGGCTGGTGGATGAGATCGCCCCTAATTCGAAATTCGATGAGGTGGTGCAGGAGCGCGCGCGGGAATTTGCGAGCGCCAGCGCCAAACCCTCGGGCCTGACCGGGATCTCGCTCACCCCGCTTGACCGCCGCTTTGCCGAGGATGGCTCGGTCACCTATTCGACCGTTGAGATTGTCGTGGAGCGCGAGGCGGGGCGGGCGACGCTGACGATCTCCGGTCCGACGGACGCCGCTCCCGATACGGTCGACGCGTTGCAGGCGCAGGGGGCGAATGCCTGGATCCTGCGCGCGGCGCGTGAGCTGGACGATGCCATCCTGCACCTGCGGCTGAACGAACGCCAGATCGGTACGCTGGTGATACAGACTCAGGGCGACGGCGCCGCAGTTCTGGCGCATGAGGCATTGCTTCTCAACAATCGCGACCACTGGCTGGCCAACGAGATCCTGCAATACTGGAAGCGGGTGCTAAAGCGGGTCGACATGACCTCGCGGAGTCTCGTTGCGATTGTCGAGCATGGGTCCTGTTTCGCCGGGCCGCTGGCGGAACTGCTTTGGGCGGTGGACCGGTCCTACATGATGCTCGAAGAGTTCGAAGGCGATAACCGCCCGCTGGCCGCGATCACGCTCAGCCCCGGCAACTTCGGAACCTATCCGATGGGTAATGAGCTGACCCGGCTCGAGACCCGCTTCCTGGGCACACCGGAGGCGGTCGAAGCGGTGCGCGCGCGGATTGGCGAACCGATTGAGGCCGACGAAGCCGAGGAACTCGGGCTGGTGACCTATGTGCTGGATGATATCGACTGGGAGGACGAGGTCCGCGTCTTCCTCGAAGAGCGCGCCAGTTTCTCGCCCGATGCTATGACCGGGATGGAGGCGAACTTGCGTTTCGCTGGACCCGAGACGATGGAAACCCGCATATTTGGCCGACTTACCGCGTGGCAGAACTGGATTTTCCAGCGCCCCAACGCGGTGGGCCCCGACGGGGCACTGCAACGCTATGGTACCGGGGTGCGCGGCGATTACGACATGGAACGTGTGTAGAGGGGGCGCAGATTTTCGCAGAAAATCTGTAGAAAAATCTTGTGCAAGATTTTTCCCCGCCAAGGAGGAAAGCGATGCTTGATCTGATCAACGTAAGTTACGACACCCAGATCCCGAACAATGTGGGTCTGAGCCAGGACAAGAAGGTGCTGAAGGCGCTGGAGAAATGGCACCCCGGCTACATCAACTGGTGGAATGACCTGATCCCGCAGAATTTCCAGGAATCGCTGGTCTATCTGCGCACCGCAGTCAGCGTCGACCCCAAGGGCTGGGCCAAGTTCGACTATGTGAAGATGCCGGAATACCGCTGGGGCGTGCTGCTGGCACCGCAGGTCGAGAACCGCACCATCCCGTGTGGCGAGCATTACGGGCAACCCGCCTGGCAAGAGGTGCCCGGTGAGTACCGCAACCTGCTCAAGCGTCTGATCGTCATTCAGGGCGATACCGAACCGGCCTCGGTCGAACAGCAGCGCCTGCTGGCATTGACCGCACCCTCGCTCTACGACATGCGCAACCTGTTCCAGGTGAACGTGGAAGAGGGCCGCCACCTCTGGGCGATGGTCTACCTGCTGCACAAGTATTTCGGCCGTGACGGGCGCGAAGAGGCCGATGATCTGTTGCGCCGCCAGTCGGGGAGTGAGGAAGCCCCCCGTATGCTGGGTGCCTTCAACGAGGAGACGCCGGATTGGCTGTCCTTCTTCATGTTCACCTATTTCACCGACCGCGACGGCAAGATGCAGCTGGAAAGTCTGGCGCAATCCGGCTTCGATCCGCTCAGCCGCACCTGCCGCTTCATGCTGACCGAAGAGGCGCACCACATGTTCGTGGGTGAAACCGGCGTGGGCCGCACCATCGAGCGCACCTGTCAGGTGATGAAGGAAAACGGCATCGACGACCCTTATGACACCGGCCGCATCCGCGACCTGGGGGTGATCGACCTGCCGCTGATCCAGAAGAAGCTGAACCTGCATTACACGCTGTCGCTGGACCTGTTCGGGCAGGAAGTGTCGACCAATGCCGCTAATGCGTTCAATGCGGGCATCAAGGGTCGTTACATGGAAAGCCGGCTGAGCGATGACCACCAGTTGCAGCAGGATACCTATACCGTGTGGGATTTCGAGGATGGCAAGGCAGTACAGAAGCAGGTACCGGCGCTGACCGCGATCAACATGCGCTTGCGCGACGACTATACCAAGGACGCCGCAGGCGGCGTTGGACGCTGGAACAAGATCATCGAGAAACACGGCGTCGATTTCGAACTCTCGCTGCCGCACGAGGCATTCCATCGCAAGATCGGCGTCTTTGCCGACAAGCATTTCGACCCGTCGGGGCAGCCCGTCTCGGGGGCCGAATACGACGCTGGCCTGCCGAAATGGTTGCCTACGCACGCGGATGGCGATTTCATCCAGTCGCTGATGAAGCCCTGCTATGAGCCGGGTCAATACGCCCGCTGGATCGCCCCACCCAAGGTGGGAATCGACAACCGTCCGGGCGACTTCGAATATGTGAAACTTCACATGGCTTAATGCCGGACAGGGGCCGGGCCCGGTGGGCGGTAACATTTTGTGACCCGCCCACGGATTGACGGAAGGGGTGACTCTCCTGTTGGCTTAAACCGGCCTGATCGGACAACACGAGGAACCGACCATGCAGATCGACCGTTCGAAACCCGAAACGCCGCGGCTGCACGCTCTCTCGGGGCAGATATCCACCTTGCATGGACCCTGCGTCGGCTGTTCCGATTGCGTAGGCCTGTGCAAGGCGCTGATCGACACGCTTGTGGTGCCCGACCTCGTCCTGACCAGGAAACGCGAGACCTCATGAACCAGCCGCTCAAGCAGCACCTGATCGACCCCGAAATCTGTATCCGCTGCTACACCTGCGAAATGACCTGCCCCGAGCAGGCCATCGAACATGACGACATGAATGTCGTGGTGGATGTCGCCAAATGCAATTTCTGCATGGATTGCATCCCGGTTTGTCCGACCGGATCGATTGACAACTGGCGGGTGGTGGACACGCCCTATTCGCTGGAGGAGCAATACGGCTGGATGGACCTGCCGCCTCAGGAGGACGTGGCGGGCGACGAGGCGGGGCTTGAGGCGCTGGACGATGCCATGGCGGCCCTTCTGGCCGAGGCGCACAAGGGGGCGGGCGGCAAATCGCGCGCCCCTGTGACGGCCTCGAAACCGACGATTAACCTCTATACGCTGGGCAAACCGGCCGAGGCGCGGGTGACCGGCAATTACCGCCTGACCGCCGAAAGCAGTGACAGCGATGTGCGCCACATCATCCTGGATTTTGGCGGCCAGCCCTTTCCGGTGCTCGAAGGGCAGAGCATCGGTATCATTCCGCCAGGCACCGATGAGGCGGGCAACCCGCATCTGCCCCGGCTGTACTCGGTCTCTAGCCCGCGCGACGGCGAGCGGCCGAATTTCAACAACCTGTCGCTGACGGTGAAGCGCGAACCGCACGGGATCTGCTCGAACCATGTGTGCGATCTGAAGCCCGGCGACACCGTGCGGGTCACCGGACCCTTTGGCGCCACTTTCCTGATGCCGTCGGATCCGGCGGCGCATCTGCTGATGATCTGCACCGGCACCGGCTCGGCGCCCTTCCGGGCCTTTACCATGCGGCGGCAGCGCGAAAATCCCAAGCTGAGCAACAGCCTGACTCTGGTCTTTGGGGCGCGCAGACCGCAGGAGTTGCCGTATTTCGGGCCGCTCGCCAAGGTGCCCGAACAGTTCATGGCCAAGCATTTCGCCTTTTCCCGCCAGGATGGCGCGCCCAAGCACTATGTTCAGGACCAGTTGCGGGCCGAGGCGGACCGGATGGGAGAGTTGCTGGCCGATCCCCTGACCCATATCTATGTCTGCGGTCTCAAGGCGATGGAACAGGGTGTGGAGGAGGCGTTCAAGGATATCGCCCGCGCACGGGGCATCGACTGGACCGGCCTGCGCGACCGGATGCGCGATGAAGGGCGCTATCACGTCGAAACCTATTGATCCGGTCCCGAGCAGAGAGCGGATTGCACCAAGGGCTGGGCTGTCCTAAGATTGCGCACTATTTTGCACAAACCCTGCGGGCCGCATGACCGAGATCACCAATTTCCGGGGCGAAACCATGCCCAACAGCGCGCGTGACCAGGCCGAGGCCGAGGTGGCGGCCCTGATCGCGCGGGTGGGCGAGCGGGTGCGCGCGGCGCGGCAACGGCGCGGTATTCCGCGCCGGGTGCTGTCCGAGATCTCGGGCGTGTCGCCGCGCTATCTGGCACAGCTCGAAGCGGGCGAGGGCAATATCTCGATCGGGCTGTTGCAGCGGGTGGCAACTGCGCTCGATCACCGTATCGAATGGCTGGTGGGCGAGGATGATCCCTGGTCCTCGGACGCGATGCGGGTGGCCGATCTCTATCGGGTTGCGGGGATGGAAACCCAGGCCGAGGTTCTGCGGTTGCTGAGCCCCGCACCCTCGCTTGAGGCGAGGGCTGGGCGTATCTGCCTGGTGGGGTTGCGTGGGGCTGGCAAATCGACCTTGGGTCAGCGGTTGGGCGCGGCGCTGGGCCTGCCTTTTGTGGAACTCAACGGCGAGATCGAGGATCAGGCAGGGATGCCGGTGGCCGAGGTCATGGCGCTTTACGGGCAAGAAGGATACCGCAAGCTAGAGGCGCAGGCGGTGGCACGGATCGTGGCCACCCATGACGCGCTGGTGCTGGCGGTGGCGGGCGGTATCGTGGCCGAGCCTGAGACCTACAAGACCCTGCTGGCGCATTTTCACACGATCTGGCTGCGCGCTTCGCCGGTGGAGCATATGGAACGGGTTCGCGCCCAGGGGGACGAACGGCCGATGGCGGGCAATCCAGAGGCGATGGAAGAGTTACGCTCGATCCTGACCAGCCGTGAGGCGCTTTACGGCAAGGCAGAGGCGCAGATCGACACCTCAGGGCAGAGCGTCGAGGCCTCGCTGGTCCAACTCACCCGCCTCGTGCGCGAGCGCGGTTATCTGAACTGACCGAGCGCCACGCGCCCCAAGATTTTTCGTCGAAAAATCTTGGCCTCCGGCGGGGATTTTTTTCAGCAAGAGGACGGGGCGGTGCGGGATACGTATTTCCTCATAATTGACCGTTGTAGCGTTGCGACCTTAGCCTGAGGCGGTTCAGACTAAGACGCGCCGCAACCCATGGCGCATATCGGGGAGGAGAGACGTGAAACGCATTCTTTGCGCAGGAACGGTGTCGATTCTGGCGCTGGCATCCGCCGCGGCCGCCGACATCAAGATCGCCCATGTCTATGGCAAGACAGGCCCTTTCGAGGCCTATGCAAAACAGTCCCATGACGGGCTGATGTTGGGGCTGGAATATGCCACTGGCGGCACCATGGAGATCGACGGAGAGAAAATCGTCGTGATCGAGAAGGACACCCAGCTGAAGCCTGAAAACGGCAAGGCCCTGTTGGAAGAGGCCTATGGCGATGATGAGGTTGACCTGGCCGTGGGCCCGGTCAGCTCGGGCGTGGCGCTGGCGATGCTGCCGGTGGCCGAGGAATACGAAAAGGTGCTGATCGTCGAACCGGCGGTGGCGGATTCGATCACCGGGGCCAACTGGAACCGCTATATCTTCCGCACTGGGCGCAACAGCAGTCAGGACGCGGTGTCGAACGCCATCGCGCTGGCGGGCGAGAACGTGCATATCGCAACGCTGGCGCAGGACTATGCCTTTGGCCGTGATGGTATCGCCGCGTTCAAGGAGGCGCTGGAAGGTGCAGGCTCCGGCATCGTGCACGAGGAATACGTGCCGACCGATACCACCGACTTTACCGCCGCAGCCGAGCGTATCTTTAACGCGATGAAGGATCTGGAAGGCGAAAAGCGCCTGTTCATCATCTGGGCCGGTGGCGGCAATCCGATGGGCAAGATCCAGGCGATGGACCCCAGCCGTTTCGGCATCGAGATCGCGACCGGCGGCAACATCCTGGCGGCAATGGCGGCCTACAAGGATTTCCCGGGCATGCAGGGCGCGACCTATTACTACTACGAGATCCCGCAGAACCCTGTGAACGACTGGCTGGTCAAGACCCATCAGGACCGTTTCGGCACCCCGCCTGACTTCTTCACCGCGGGCGGCATGGCGGCAGGTATCGCCGTGGTCGAGGCCATCAAGAAGGCCGGTGGCACCGATACCGAGGCGCTGATCTCGGCCATGGAAGGCATGGAATGGGAGACACCCAAGGGCAAGATGATGTTCCGCCCCGAGGATCACCAGGCGCTGCAATCCATGTATCACTTCAAGATCAAGGTGGACCCGAATGTCGAATGGGCCATCCCGGAACTGGTGCGTGAACTGACGATCGACGATCTGCCGATCCCGATCCGCAACAACTAACTCCCCGACCTGGCCGGTCCCGTGGCGCATGACGCGCCGGGACCGGCCTTTTTGCAAGCGGAAGACAAAGCCATGACATCCCCCATCCTTGCGACCGAGGGGCTGACCGTGCGGTTCGGCGGCCATGTGGCCGTGGACGCGGTTTCCTGCGCCTTTCACACCGGGGAGCTCACCGCGATCGTGGGTCCGAACGGTGCCGGCAAGACCACTTATTTCAACCTGATCTCGGGCCAGATCCCTGCCAGCGCGGGCCGCGTCCTGCTGCGCGGGCGCGATATCTCGGGGCAGTCGGTGTCCCAACGCACCCGCGCCGGGATCGGGCGCGCGTTTCAGCTGACCAACCTGTTTCCAAATCTCAGCGTGCTGGAAAACGTGCGCCTGGTGGTCCAGTCCAAGGCGGGGCAAGGCATGAACCTGTGGTCGATGGCCAGCCGACACGCGGAGCTGACCGAGGCTGCCGAGGCGATCCTTACGCGGGTGCGGCTGATCGCGAACCGCGATCAGGTGGTTTCGGAGCTGAGCCACGGCAACCAGCGCAAACTGGAGGTCGCGCTGCTGATCGCGCTCGACCCCGCCGTCTACATGTTCGACGAACCCACGGCGGGCATGAGCGTCGACGAGGCGCCCGTGGTGCTGGACCTGATTGCCGAGTTGAAAGAGCAGCGCGACCGGACCATCCTGCTGGTCGAACACAAGATGGACGTGATCCGCACGCTGGCTGATCGCATCATCGTGTTGCACAACGGCGCGCTGGCCGCCGATGGCGACCCGGCCACGGTGATGGCCTCGGACGTGGTGCAAGAGGCCTATATGGGCCGGGAGCTGGAAGATGTCTGATCCGATCCTGCGGCTGGAGGGCGTCTATACCAACATTGCCCAGTATCATATCCTGCAAGGTGTTGACCTTGAGGTGCCGCGTGGCGCGGTGACCATGCTCCTGGGGCGCAACGGGGTGGGCAAGACTACCACGCTGCGATCCATCATCGGCCACTGGCGCGCGCATCAGGGCCGGATCTTGCTGGACGGGCAGGATATCACCCGGATGCCGACACCCGCCATCGCGCGGGCCGGTGTCGGGTTTGTGCCCGAGGATATGGGTATCTTTGCCAATCTCACGGTCGAGGAAAACATGGTGCTGGCCGCCGTGTCCGGCCCCATCGACAGCGCGCGGCTCGACTGGGTGTTCCAGGCCTTTCCGCCGCTGAAAACCTTCTGGAGGTCCGAGGCGGGCAACCTGTCGGGTGGGCAGAAACAGATGCTGTCGATCGCGCGCGCGATGGTCGAGGAGCGCAGGCTCTACCTGATCGACGAGCCCACCAAGGGGTTGGCGCCCGCCATCGTGTCGACCATGGCCCGCGCGCTGCGTGAGCTAAAGGCGCAGGGCGCCTCGATCCTGCTGGTGGAACAGAATTTCTCGGTCGCGCGGGCGCTTGGCGACAGCGCCTGCGTGATGGATGACGGGCGCATCATCTGGTCTGGCGAAATGCGCGAACTGGCCACCGATGCCGCCCTGCAAGAGCGGTTGATGGGTCTGAGCATGGAAGCCCATTGAGATGCGCGGGAAGAGGTTGGAGATGAGTATTTTTGACCAGAAAGAAGCAGGAGCTCCGTCATGAGCATGGCCCCCGAACACGCGCCTACGATGGCGCGGCTGTCGCTGGCGCAGCGGCTGGCGCCCTGGATGCCGGTGCTGCTGGTGCCGCTGCTGGTCGTGGCCGGTTTGCTGGCGATCCCGAACACTTCGTCCTGGCTGACGCTGACGGTGTCGGGGTTGGCTATGGGGATGATGATCTTTCTCATGGCCTCGGGTCTGACACTGGTGTTTGGCCTGATGGACGTTATCAACTTCGGCCATGGCGCCTTTGTCTCGGTGGGCGCCTTTGTCGGTGTATCAGTCCTCTTGCTCTTGGGCGGCATGACCGGCGCGCCCTCTCTGACGCTGAACCTTGCAGCCATGGGGCTGGCGGTGATCGGCGCGATGCTGGCCACAGGCGCCATGGGCTGGGCCTTTGAAAAGGTCATCGTCGAGCCGGTCTATGGTCATCACCTGAAGCAGATCCTGGTCACAATGGGCGGGCTGATCGTGGTCGAGCAGCTGATCATCGTTCTGTGGGGGCCCGAGGAGATTTACATCTCGCGCCCCGAGGCGCTGAAGGGCGCGATCACGTTTGCCGGCGCCGCGCTGGAAAAATACCGGTTGGTGGCGGTGGGTCTGGGCCTTGTGGTCTTTGCTGCCATGCGCTGGACGCTGAGGCGCACCAAGATCGGGCTGATCGTGCGCGCGGGCGTCGAGAATGGCGAGATGGTGCAGGCGCTGGGCTATCGGCTGCGGCTGGTCTTTGTCGGCGTCTTCATTGCCGGATCCGCGCTGGCCGGGCTGGGGGGCGTCATGTGGGGCCTCTATCAGGAGGTCGTGAGTGCACATATGGGCAATCAGGCGATGATCCTGATCTTTATCGTCGTCATCATCGGCGGGCTGGGCAGTGTCGAGGGCTGTTTCATCGGTGCCCTGCTGGTGGGGCTGATGCAGAACTATGTCGCGTTCCTGGAACCCAAGGTGGCGCTGATTTCCAATATCGGCCTGATGGTTGCGATCCTGATGTGGCGCCCGATGGGCATGATCCCGGTGGTGAAGGCAAAATGATCAAAGCGGTTCTTTCGGGCGACATGCCCCGCTCATCGGTGCTGGCCCTGATTCTGGGGTTGATTCTCGTTTGTCTGGCGCTGGCGCCGTTCCTGTTTCCCGGCGTGCGCACCGTCGATACGGCGGCGCGGATCTGCGTGTTCATCGTGCTGGTGGCCAGCTACGATCTGCTCTTGGGCTATGGCGGCATCGTCAGTTTCGCCCATACCATGTTCTTTGGCATTGGTGCCTATGGGGTCGCGCTGGCCCTGACCCATATGGGGCGGGGCTTCGATGCGATCCTTGTCGGCGCGGGCGCGGGTGCATTGCTCGCGGCGGCGCTTGCCTTTGTTATTGGTCTCTTCAGCCTGCGGGTGCGGGCAATCTTCTTTGCCATGATCACGCTGGCGGTGGCCTCGGCGGTGGCGGTGCTGGTCAGCCAGCTGTCGGGCCTGACCGGGGGCGAGGATGGGCTGACTTTCAAGACGCCGCGCGCGCTGGGTCCTGCCTTCAAGTTCGGGGACGAACTGTTCGGGGTGAAGCTGAACGGCAAGCTGTTGTCCTATTACGTCGTGTTCATTGGCAGTCTGATCCTGTTCCTGCTGATGCTGCGGGTGGTGAACTCACCCTTTGGGCGGGTGTTGCAGGCCATCCGCGAGAATGATTTTCGCGCCGAGGCGATCGGCTATCGCGTGGTCTATTACCGGGTCGCGGCGACCTGCCTTTCGGCGGCGGTGGCGGCGCTGGCGGGCAGCCTCTATGCGATCTGGCTGCGCTATGTGGGGCCGGATACCACGCTGAGCATGGAGATCATGATCGACATCCTGCTGATGGTGGTGATCGGTGGCATGGGCACCATGTATGGCGCGGTGATCGGGGCAACGCTGCTGGTCTTGGCGCAGAACTATCTGCAAAACCTGATGGGCGTTGCCGGGTCTCTGGTCGAAGGGGTTCCGGTCCTGCCGCAGCTCTTGGATGCCGACCGCTGGCTCTTGTGGCTGGGGGTTCTGTTCATCCTCAGTGTCTATTTCTTTCCCACTGGAGTGGTGGGCCGGCTGCGGCGCGGTTAGGCGCGGCGGATTCGCTCGGCGGCGGCGGCATATCCGCCCGCCGCCCCGTCGATGAAATGCACATGGTCGTCGCGCATGGCCGAAGGCACGAAACAGGTCATCATCGCCTCGTCCTGGGCAAACAAACCATAGCGGATCTTGCCGCGTTGGCGGGCCTCTTCCAGGATCGTCTCTATCCGCGCGCGGGTCTCGTTGTCGCAGTCGAGGGTCATCTTCAGCCCGTCATCGAACTTGCGGAAATCGGCGTTGCGGCTGACCATGCGCGCATAGTGATCGGGCTGGAAGTCGCCCAGCCGCAGACCGGTACGGAACAACAGCCAGATCAGCAGGTTCTGGCCCAGGAGCTTCAGCTTGTGCAGGCCCAGATTGCGGCCCTCGCGCGAAACATGTGCATCGAGCGACAGGCCCGGCGGCGGCCAGGTCACGCCCGGACCACCCGGAGGGACCGGGTGGCCACCTCTCTCCAGCCCATCGGCGGTGATGACGACGCGCCGGGCCAGATCGGCAAAGTCGCGCTCGCTTGCCCTGTCGGTCGGATGTACCACAAGAGAGACGATCTGTCCGTTCTGGGCGCGCATATTGGACCAGCGACAGGAAAGGCCGGTCAGATCAGGCTGTGCGCCGGGTGGGGCCGGATCGACAGCGAACTCCCCGGCTTTCATTCTCGCCTCGGCCCAGGCCAGCCCGCGGCCCGAGAACATGGCGTAATCGACCCCCGGCGAGGCTGCGTAGCGTGCTACTCGCACATCGCGACGGGCCATGCGAATCTCGGCCACCGGAATCAGGGCAGCCCGCAAGGCGATACCGAACTCCTCTTCCGCCCAGCGGCGCAGATCAGCCAGTACCGCGCGCACTTGCTCGGCCTTGTCACCTGGCACCGCGAAACCGGCGCCGTCGCCGCCAAACACATAGGGAAAGCGCAGGTCGCCCATTGCGTTGATCATGGCCGAGATCACCGCCGCGCCCACCATGTTCACGGTCTTGTAGCGCCCGCGCGCGATCTCTCCGGTGCTGTCGACTATATCGGCGGTACCAAGAAACCAATCATCGGGAAGGGGCGTGAACCGTGAAGGCTCGGAAAGCTCGGGGAAATCCATCACCGGGCGTAGGGAAGCATAAAACGAATCCGGATCGTCAACCATGTGACCCTCATAACAATACCATTCTACATAGCAGCTTGACGGCGAAATCCAGAGCCTTGCGGCATGTTGGGCGCGCTTGTGCGCGGTCCGATAACATGGCAACCATCTCCAACACGTTCATGTCGGAGGAAAGCACATGCAGGCCGGTCTGATCATTCTGTGTCTGGCCTATGTGCTCAGCCAGTTCTTTCGTGCCTTTCTGGCGGTGCTGACCGCCGATCTGGCCCGTGATATTGGCGCGCAGCCCGACGATCTGGCCTTTGCCTCGGGCCTGTGGTTTCTGACCTTCGCCGCGATGCAGATCCCGGTGGGCTGGGCGCTGGACCGGATCGGCCCGCGCCGAACGGCAGCTGCGCTGCTGATGGTGGGTGGCGGTGGTGGCGCTGCATTGTTTGCCCTGGCCACGGCTCCCCTACATATCAGCGCGGCGATGGTCCTGATCGGGATCGGCTGTTCACCGGTTCTGATGGCCTCGTATTTCATCTTTGCGCGCGAATACCCGCCCGCGCGCTTTGCCACACTGGCTGCCGTGATGCTGGGTGTCGGGTCGGTGGGCAATCTGGTGGCGTCTTACCCAACCGCGCTGGCGGTCGAGTTGATGGGCTGGCGCGCAACGCTGGCCGGGCTGGCGGCGATTTCGGCCGCGGTGGCAGTGGGCATCTGGGTCTCGGTGCGTGACCCCGAGATGGTGCAGCACGACACCAAAGGCTCGCTGCTCGATCTGCTCAAACAGCCGCTCTTGTGGACCATCCTGCCGCTGATGCTTGTGGCCTATGCGCCCTCGGCGGCGCTGCGCGGGCTTTGGGCAGGACCCTACCTGCGCGACGTGTTTGACCTGGACACCGGCCAGATCGGGCAGGCGACGTTGATCATGGGTGCGGCGATGATTGCCGGTACCTTTGCCTATGGTCCGCTCGATCGGGTTCTCGGCTCTCGGAAATGGGTGGTGTTCGGAGGCAATCTGGGCGGCGCGCTGGCGCTGGTTCTGCTGGTTCTATGGATCGACCTTGGGGTCTGGTCCTCGGTCGCGCTGATGGCGGCAATCGGCTTTCTTGGCGCCTCGTTCCCGGTGATCATGGCGCATGGCCGCGCCTTTATCCCCGCACATCTGGTTGGGCGGGGTGTGACGCTTCTCAACCTCTTTGGCATCGGCGGTGTCGGGTTGATGCAATTCGTCACCGGGCGCCTGCACGAAAGCTATGCCGCCGCCGGCCCGGCCGCGCCCTATGCGGCGATCGTGACCTTTTTCGCGGTCTCGATGGCGGTTGGTCTGGTGATCTATCTGTTCAGCCGCGACAGTCTGGCCTGACAGAGGCCTTTCCTCGCCGCCACTTTCCCTGTATGGAACCGCCGCCGGTCATGGCGACCGGGTATATCTGGAGAAACAAGAAAATGGGTTATCGCGTCGTCGTCGCTGGCGCCACGGGCAATGTGGGCCGCGAAATGCTGAACATCCTGGCCGAGCGCCAGTTCCCCGTGGATGAGATTGCCGCGCTGGCAAGCCGTAAATCCCTGGGCACCGAAGTCAGCTTTGGCGACAAGACTATCAAGACCCAGGATCTGGACACTTTTGATTTCACCGGTTGGGACATGGCGCTGTTCGCCATCGGCTCGGACGCGACCAAGGTCTATGCACCCAAGGCGGCGGCGGCTGGGTGCGTGGTGATCGACAACAGCTCTCTCTACCGCTACGACCCGGACATCCCGCTGATCGTGCCCGAATGCAACCCGCAGGCGGTGCATGGCTATGCCAAGAAGAACATCATCGCCAACCCCAACTGCTCGACCGCGCAGATGGTGGTGGCGCTGAAGCCGCTGCACGACCGCGCCAAGATCAAGCGCGTCGTCGTCTCGACCTATCAGTCGGTGTCGGGCGCGGGCAAGGACGGCATGGACGAGCTGTGGGAACAGACCAAGGCGGTCTATAACCCGACCTCGGACGTGCCGCCGAAGAAGTTCCAGAAGGAGATCGCCTTCAACGTCATTCCCCATATCGACGTCTTCATGGAAGACGGCTCGACCAAGGAAGAATGGAAGATGGTCGCCGAAACCAAGAAGATCGTCGATCCCTCGATCAAGGTCACCGCGACCTGTGTGCGGGTTCCGGTGTTCGTCGGTCACTCCGAGTCGATCAACATCGAGTTCGAGGAATTCCTGGACGAGGACGAGGCCCGCGACATCCTGCGCGAAAGCCCCGGCATCATGGTGATCGACAAGCGCGAGCCCGGTGGCTATGTCACGCCCAAGGAATGCGTTGGCGATTTCGCCACCTTCATCAGCCGCATCCGGCAGGATTCGACCGTCGAGAACGGTCTGAACCTGTGGTGCGTCTCGGACAACCTGCGCAAGGGCGCGGCGCTGAACGCGGTTCAGATCGCCGAATTGCTGGGCCGTGAGGTTCTGAAGAAGGGCTGACATCGCCCGATCAAGACTCTTTTCAGCACTCTCGCCCGATCGGGCGAGGGTGTTTTTGTTTGCTCTGTTCACAAGATCAACTCAAGGTCGAGTCAAGGCGGGTTTCTCTGCCGGATTGGGCCTGTTTCCGAATTCTCCAAAATCTGTCTAATTCATGGCCAATTTTGGCCGGATCGCGGACAAACTTTTGTTTTTAATGTGATTTATCACTTTTTTGACACAATCTTGCGCGATTCCCGACCGAATCGCGGCCAAACATTAAGTCATAAGGAAGTCGAACCTTCGGCGGACAAGGCAAGCGCCATCACCTGGTCATCATCGGTTAGATACCGGATGGGTTGTGTCCCGCACCCTGAGCCGTCGAAGCTGTGCCAAGCGTAAAGAGTCCGAAGCGCCGCCCTGCCGCGGTGCCACCCAACGGATCGAACATAACAAGGCGGTATCGCCTCTGGACAAAGAGGAAAACGAAAATGGCAACCATCATCACCTTCCCGCGTCGCGACATCCAAACCCCCGCTTTGGGCGTCGAACCTAACGCCGACAACGTCTTGTCACTTGCCGACTGGCGGGCACGGGGCCGGGCGCTGCGCACCGCAAACGGCGTTTTCTTCGTTTCGAGCCCCTGGGGCAGCTCCGGCGACGCCGCCTGACCCCGACCTTTCAACAAATTCTTCAGGAGTGACAGAAATGACCCCCAATCTTGCCCAGAAAGCCCGCCAGAACCGTATCGCAGCGCTGCAACATCTGCGCTTGACCCGTCAGGGCGCCGAGACGGAGAGCGAGGTGATCAATCTGTTTGCGCACCGCGCGCGGCAAATGGCCAAACCGATCTTCAGTTCGGTGCGGTCCCGGGTCGAGGAGGAGCGGATCGCCGCCTGAGACCAAATTCGGATGGACAAGCAAAAGGCGCCCGTCGGGCGCCTTTTCTTTTCAAAGTGTCGAGCGGAAAGGCCCAGTTGGCGACTGGTTGCTCATTCGAAACAGTTGTGTGCGGGCCGCCTCAGACGGGTACGAAACGTTCCTCTGCCGGTTCGTAGCATTGCAAGCCACCTTCGCCGATATCGGTCCAGAGCCCGTGCAGACTCAGGCTGCCTTCGTCGACCGCCGAGGCGATGAAGGGGAAGGTCATCAGGTTTTCCAACGAGGCGACAACGGCGTGTTTTTCCAGTTGCCGGACCTGCTCGTCCTCGTCCTCGATCTTGGCCACATGATCGTATTTTGGCTTGAGGATATCCATCCAGCGCCCGACAAAGCTCTCTTTTGCTTCCAGTTGCGGGGCGTGGCCCTTGCACATGTCGAGGCACCCGCGCACGCCACCGCATTGCGAATGGCCCAGCACGATCAGGTGCGCGACCTTCAGCACCGTTACGGCATATTCGACCGCGGCACTGGTGCCGTGATGGTCGCCATCGGGCAGATAGGGCGGCACCAGATTGGCGACATTGCGGTGGATAAAGAACTCTCCCTGATCGGCCCCGAAGATCGACGTCACATGCACCCGGCTGTCACAGCATGAGATCACCATGGCACGCGGCCGCTGGCCTTCGGTCGCGAGGCGTCGGTACCAAACCTGGTTCTCGGCATAGGTTGTCGCCTTCCAGCCGTGGTAGCGCTGGACCAGATAGTTGGGCAGAGGGCGGGCGAGTTTCATTCTTGTCTTTCCTGTCGCTGACCTGTCGTGACAGCCTCCTTTAGGCCAGTTTGAAAGAAAATTCGAGGTATTTCCCGTCGCAGCAGAAACCTTTTGAAAACCTCTCGGGGAACAGGATGTCGAACGTGTCGTGGGGGCACAAGACTTTGGGGTGAGATGTGGTGGTTGAAGTAATCACGCTTGTGCAAAGCGAATCCGTGCGGCTGGACCCGGATCGGCTGGGCGGGCTGTATCGGCAATTGGGAGATGCCGGTGCCGAGGATGTCGTGTGTCGTGCGATCGAGGAATTGGCCGTGAGGTTGACCAATTGCGAAAGGCTGTGGCGGGACCACGATTGGATAGCGTTGCGCAAATGCGCCCGGTCGCTGATCGCGATTTCCGAACAGATCGGCATGGTGGCGCTCGCTCGTGTCGCGCGTCAGGTCACCGATGCGATTGACAATGGCGACTATGTCGCCACCAGCGCTGTGCTCTACCGGCTGATCCGCGTGGGCGAGAAATCCCTGACCGAGGTCTGGGACCAGCAGGACCTGTCGATCTAGCCCTGTGATCTGAGGGCTTGCAGGTCGCGGCAGGCCCGATAGTCTGGACCTGTCACCATGTTGGAAAGGTCGCAGATGCCCCTCAGTTTCGCCCCCGCCGATGCGGATGCGCTGCCGCTTCATGTCATCGAACAGGCTGCTCTGGAGGGCTGGCTGCAAGATCAACCGGCGCCCGTCGCGGCCTGGGTCAAGGCGAGCGGGTTTACCGGCGCCATCGGCCAGGCGCTACCGATTCCGGGCGAGGCCGGTGCGCCCGTCATGGCGCTAGCAGGCTATGGCAGTGCCCAGACCCGCGCCCGCAAACGCTTTGTTCTGGCAGCTGCGGCCGAGAAGCTGCCCGAAGGCATCTGGCGCATCGCCTCGGGTTTGCCCGAGGCGCAGGCCGAGGCTGAATGTTTCGGCTGGCTGATGACCGGATATGCGTTTGACCGCTACAAGGGTCAGTCGCCGGCCAAGGCCCGTCTGGTGGCCCCCGCCGGGGTCGACGCCACCCGCATTGAGGCGATGGCTGCTGCCGAGGTGCTGACCCGCGACCTGATCAACACTCCGGCCCAGGATATGGGTCCGGACGGGTTGCAAGCGGCGGTCGAGGCGCTTGCGGATGAATTTGGCGCGACCTGCACCGCGATCGTCGGCGACGACCTGCTCAGCCACGATTTCCCGATGATCCATGCGGTCGGACGTGCCGCCGCCCGCGCGCCGCGGTTGATCGACCTTCGCCGGGGCGAGAGCGGTCCGAAGCTGACGCTGGTGGGCAAGGGGGTCTGTTTCGATACCGGTGGTCTGAACCTCAAGCCGGGCAACAGCATGGCCCTGATGAAAAAGGACATGGGCGGGGCGGCCAACGTGCTGGGTCTGGCGCGGATGATCATGGCGCTCGACCTGCCGGTGCAACTCAGGGTGCTGATCCCTGCGGTGGAAAACGCGGTGTCGGGCAATGCGTTGCGACCAGGCGATATTCTGACCTCGCGCAAGGGGCTGACGGTCGAGATCAACAATACCGATGCCGAGGGGCGGCTGGTGCTGGCTGACGCGCTTGCACTGGCGGACGAGGGCGCGCCCGATCTGGTTATTTCGATGGCAACGCTGACCGGTGCCGCGCGGGTCGCGGTCGGCCCCGATCTGGCGCCCTTCTACAGCGATGACGACAACGCCGCGCAGGCCTTGGCCGAGGCAGCGCTGGGCGCGGCGGATCCGGTCTGGCGAATGCCATTCCACCCCCCGTATGAAGAGATGATCGAGCCGGGCATCGCAGATCTGGACAACGCACCCGGCGGCGGTTTCGCCGGGTCGATCACCGCCGCGCTGTTCCTGCGCCGCTTTGTCGACGCGCGCTACATGCATTTCGACATCTATGGCTGGCAACCAACCAAGGCGCCAGGCCGTCCCAAGGGCGGCGTGGGCCAGGGTCCGCGCGCCCTGCTGGCGGCGCTGCCTAGGATGCTGGACCTGTGAGCGCGCATGCCATCCTGCGCCCGGTCGTTGACCTGTTGCGCAGCCCGGAGGGGCCGCGCGACCGTCAGGTTCTGCTGGGCGCGCGGGTCGAGCTTCTGGAGCGGCAGGAAATCTGGGCCCGAATCCGCGCCGACAAGGACGGCTACGAGGGTTGGCTGCCCGCCGATGCGCTGGGCGCGGATGTGGCGCCCACCCATTGGGTCAGCGCGCCCTCGACCAACGCCTATGCCCGCGCCGATCTGAAAAGCCCAGACCTGATGGCGCTCAGCTTCGGGTCGCGGGTTGCGGTGCACGCGGTGTCGGGCCGGTTCGCTGAAACGGCGCATGGCCATATCCCGGTGCAGCACCTGATGCCGGTTGGAGAGAGGATGACCGACCCTGTGGCAGTGGCCGAGCTGTTTCTGGGCACACCCTATCTTTGGGGTGGCGACAGCCGCTGGGGTATCGACTGTTCGGGGCTGGTGCAGGCGGCGCTGCTGGCCTGCGGCCATCCCTGCCCGGGTGACAGTGGTCCGCAATCACGCGCTGTGGGCACCCTGATGCCGCCCGGCACCCAACCCGGGCGCGGCGATCTGCTGTTCTGGAGCGGTCACGTGGCGCTGGTCGCGGATGCCGAACGCATCCTGCACGCCAATGCCAATGACATGGCGGTTGCTTATGAGCCGACCGCCGCGGCAATCGCGCGTATCATCGCGCAGGGCGAAGGGCCAGTGACAGCGCATCGCAGGCCCGCCATCCCCGCTTGAACCCGTGTCTCGGGTTCGGTAGGGACAGAATGCGCGCAATCGGGAGGCATTTATGCAGGACGATCCGAAAACACTGGTTTCCACCGACTGGCTCGCCGCCCATCTGAAGGATCCCGACTTGCGGATTCTCGACGGGTCCTGGCACCTGCCGCATCTGGGACGTGACGCCAAGGCCGAATATGATGCCGCCCATATCCCCGGCGCGCGGTTTTTTGACATCGACGATATCTCGGACCACCGCTCGGACCTGCCGCATATGGTGCCGCCGGTCGAGAAATTCATGTCGCGACTGCGGGCGATGGGCGTTGGCGATGGCCACCAGGTGGTGGTTTACGACTCGCTGGGTCTGCAATCGGCGGCGCGCGTCTGGTGGCTGTTCAAGCTGATGGGGCAGGACAATATCGCCGTGCTCGATGGTGGCTTGCCGAAATGGCAGGCCGAGGGGCATCCGATCGAGGACCTGCCACCGGTGATCCGTGACCGGCACATGACTGTTCGCGTCCAGAACCACCTGTTGCGGGATGTCACGCAAGTGTCGGCGGCGGCCAAGCTCAATGATCACGAGATCGTCGATGCCCGCTCGGCCGGGCGCTTTGCCGGAACCGATCCCGAACCGCGCCCGGGTCTGCGTGGCGGCCATATCCCGGGGTCGAAGAACGTGCCCTTTGCCACGCTCTTGACCAAGAACGGTACGATGAAATCGCCCGCCGACTGCCGCGCCGTGTTCGAGGCCGCGGGTGTCGATCTGTCCAAGCCGGTGATCACCACCTGCGGCTCGGGCGTGACGGCGGCGATTCTCAGCCTGGCGCTTCAGCGCATGGGCAAGACCGATCACTCGCTTTATGACGGCTCCTGGGCTGAATGGGGTGCCTTCCCGACCCTGCCCGTCGCAACTGGAGAGAACTGATGTTCGAAAACCTCAAGGCGCAGCCTGCGGACAAGATCCTTGCATTGATGCAGATGTACAAGGACGATCCGCGCACCGACAAGATCGACCTGGGCGTTGGCGTCTACAAGAACGCCGAGGGCGTGACCCCGGTGATGCGCGCCGTCAAGGCCGCCGAAAAGATCGTGTGGGAACAACAGGAGAGCAAATCCTATACCGGGCTGATCGGCGATCCGGCCTATTCGGATGCGATGATCAAGCTGATCCTGGGCGATGCGGTGCCACGCGCCAATGTCGGCGCTGCGGCCACGCCGGGCGGCACCGGCGCCTGCCGGCAGGCGTTCGAACTGATCAAGATGGCCAGCCCCGAGGCGCGGGTTTTCGTGTCGGACCCGACCTGGCCCAACCATATCTCGATCCTGAATTATCTGGGCATGACCATGGTGCCCTATCGCTATTTCGATGCCGAAAGCCGTGGGGTCGATTTCGAGGGTATGCTGGCCGATCTGGGTCAGGCGCGCGCGGGCGACGTGGTGTTGCTGCATGGCTGCTGCCACAACCCGACCGGCGCCAACCTGAACTTGAGCCAGTGGCAAGAGGTGGTGAAGCTGATCAACGCCAAGGGTCTCGTGGCGATGATCGACATTGCTTATCAGGGCTTTGGCGACGGGCTGGAGGAAGATGCGCAAGGTACCCGGTTGGTGGCCTCGTCGGTCAAGGAATGCCTGATCGCGGCGTCGTGCTCGAAGAACTTCGGTGTCTACCGCGAGCGCACCGGCCTGTTGATGGCGGTGAGCCAGGACAGCGGCCAGACCGCGCTGAACCAGGCGACCCTGGCGTTTCTGAACCGTCAGAACTACTCCTTCCCGCCCGATCACGGCGCGCGGGTGGTGACCACCATCCTGAACGATGACGCGCTGCGCGCCGACTGGATGGCCGAGCTTGAGGAAATCCGCCTGTCGATGCTGGGCTTGCGCCAGCAATTGGCCGACGAGTTGCAGCGGCTGTCCGGCTCGGACCGGTTCGGTTTTATCGCGCAGCATCGCGGCATGTTCTCGCGTATTGGCGCGGCGCCCGAGTTGGTCGAGAAGCTGCGGACCGAATTCGGTATCTACATGGTGGGCGACAGCCGGATGAACATCGCCGGGCTGAACGCCAAGACGGTACCGATCCTGGCCAAGGCGATCATCGACGCCGGGATCTGAGCACCAGCGCCCAATGGCAAAGGCCGCCCCGACGGGCGGCCTTTTGTCGTTTCAGGGGGTAAAGCCGGGCACGAACTGGCGAAGATAGGCCAGCCATTCGGGCGGCAGCGTGATGTCGTAGAACGCCCCCAGCAGCATCGCCACGATCAGCCAGGCGATGGTTACTCCGGCCAGCACGATGCCCCAAACCGCCGCGCGGGCCTGTCCCCGCGCGCCCCGGCGCAGCAGGATCAGCCGCAGGGCACAACCCAGATGCACGAACAGGGCAATCACGCCGAGGCTGTAATAGGGGATGAAATACCAGGTGAAGGGTGCGCCGCTCATCACCGAGGCGGGCCAGTAGAAATTGGTGTCCAGCCCATCGACCCAGCGCGCCAATACCAGCGCGATCAGGTGCTCGGTCATGAAAAACAGCACCATCCCGCCCGAAATGACCTGTGCCCGTGCCCATGGCTCGCGCAGTCCGCGCCGGACACGGGCGATCA
>NZ_JBXWRD010000042.1:0-38425 GCF_059612725.1 Ruegeria sp. YKSF070
ATTCATTGCCCGAATCCTCGGCCCCGTGACCGTCGGATGGCTTTGGCTTGGCGTGATCGTCGGATTTGACCTTGGATGGGTTTTCTTTGACGTGGTTACTGGCCTGTTCGCTTGCCTGCGCGGCGTCCTGCGACGGTTTGGGGCCAAGGAACATCCCGGCGCCGACCCCGGCGCCAAGGCCCACAACAAGGAAAAGGATCGGAAGCAGTTTTCCCAACATGGCCGGCCTCAGAACGGCAGGACCATGTCCAGCACCTGCTGGCCATAGCGCGGTTGCTGCACATCGGTGATCTGGCCGCGACCACCATAAGACACTCGCGCCGAGGCGATCTTGTCATATGTTATCTCATTCTGGCGCGAGATATCCTCGGGTCGCACATAGCCAGAAACCAGAAGCTCGCGCAGTTCGAAATTCACCCGCAGCTCCTGCGAACCGGTAATCGACAGGACGCCGTTGGGCAGGACGTCCACCACGGTCGCGGCCACGCGCAGCGTCAGCTTCTCCTTGCGTTTCACCGAGCCCTTGCCGCCCGAGGCGCTGGTGGAATCCAACGCGACGGCGTTGCTCATCGACGCGCCTTCGGGGAGTTTCTCGTCGATCCGCTGCGGCAGGCCCAAAAGATGCGGCACTCCCAGACTTTCCGAACCCGAACGCGACCGGTTGGTGTCGTTCGAGATCTCGGCCTTTTCGTCGATTTCGATGACCACGGTCAGAATGTCGCCCTTCTTCATTGCCCGCTGATCGCCCAGCAGCGAGTTCTGGCCGCCGCTCCACAGCGACGCGCGATCGACCGAGCGTTGCGGCTGGGTGTGGAGTGGCAGGCCGGGCCAGAGCATGGCCACATGCTCGGGCGACTCGGTGTTCGGGGTAAAGCTGGGCGCCTTGCCCAGGTGATCGGCGCGGCCACAGGCCGACAGCACCACCAGCGCGGCAATCAGGGTTTTGGGGGAAGGACATTTCTGCATCATTTTACCTCGATGGAGCCATTGGGCCGAATCTGGCCGGAAACGGTGGTGCGGGATGTCAGGTTCATCACCCGGATGACATCTCCAGCCGCACCGCGACCCAGCGCGCGACCTTCGGTAGTGATGACCAGCGGGCCATTGTCGAAAAAGAGCGTCACCAGATCATTGCGGTCGACGATGGCGGGAGGGCCAACATCGTTGTACCGGATCGGCCGCCCGGGATAGAGCGCGACCCGTGCCTCTTGCCCGACCACCTCGGCGGGGTCGGTGAAGCTGCCTGGGACCTCGGCGGATTTCAGCATCAGATCCTCGGCGCCGATGATCTCCTTAGCGCGGATGGTGCGGGTGGGCACCAGCACCTCGGCTGCTGCCGTCTGCGCCAGGACAAGGGCGAGGATCGGGCCAAGATACCGCATCAACGTACCTGCGTGGTGGCGCTCATCATCTGGTCCACCGCTGAGATGACCTTGGCATTCATTTCATAGCCGCGCTGCGCCTCGATCAGTTCGGTCACCTCGCGCACCGCGTCGACCGAACTGTCCTCCAGATATCCCTGGCGCAGGGTGCCCAGCCCGTCCTCGCCCGGATTGCCGGTGATCGGCGCGCCCGAGGCCTCGGTTTCCTTGAACAGGTTGCTGCCGATCGCCTCCAGCCCCTTGGCGTTGGTGAAGCCGGCCAGCGTGACCTGGCCCAGCAGCTGGCCCTCGGCGGCATCGTCGAAATAGGCATAGACCTCTCCCGCCGCGTTGATCGAGATCGACCGCGCATCGCTGGGAATGGTGATCTGGGGCACCACCGACAGTCCATCCGAGGTAACGATCAACCCCTCGGCCGAGCGTTTCAGCGACCCGTCGCGGGTAAAGGCCGATTGGCCCGAGGGCAGCGTCACCTCGAAATAGCCGCGTCCCTCGATGGCCAGGTCCAGATCGTTGCCGGTGGCCGACAAAGCGCCTTGTTCCAGATGGACGGTGACCGCAGCCGGGCGCACGCCGAGACCCAGTTGCACCCCTGTGGGCAGAACCGTGCCGTCGGCGGCGTTCACCGTTCCCGCACGCGCGATCTGCTGGTAATGCAGGTCGGCAAACTCGGCACGGCGGGCGTTGTAGCCGGTGGTGTTCATGTTGGCGAGGTTGTTCGAGATGGTCTCGACCCGCATCTGCTGGGCGGACATGCCGGTGGCGGCGATTTTCAGGGCGCGCATTCTGGGGCTCCTTGGTTTGGGATCAGCGCAACAGGCTGTTCACGGCGTTGCGGATGCGTTCGTCTTCGGACTGGAGAAAGCTCTGGCCCAACTCATAGGCGCGCTGCACTTCGACCAGCCGGGCGACCTGGTCGATTGCATTGACATTTGATCCTTCGAGGAACCCTTGCATGATGCTGGCGCCTTCGATCGGTTCAGTTCCGTCATCGGCACGGAAGAACACGCCGCCCTCTCGGATCAGCCCATGCGGGTCGATTGGCTTGAACAGGCCGATCTGACCCAGCAAGCGCCCGCCGCCGCTGATCGTGCCATCGGGGCCGATACGGACACCGTCGATATCCGGGGGCACAAAGACGGGTGCGCCATTGGCATCCATCAGCCGATAGCCATCGACATTGACCAGATCGCCCTGAGCGTTCGGGGTAAAGCTGCCAGCGCGGGTCAGCCGTTCGCCGCCCGGGGTTTCGAGCATGAAGAACCCCTCGCCGTCGATGGCCAGATCGAAATCACCGCCGGTCTGGGTCAGCACTCCCTGTTCCTGCGAGGTGTTGCGCACCTGACCGCGCGCCATGGACAGCGACGAGGTTCCAAGTCCGCCGCGGACGAATTCGGAAAACACCAGCCCCTGCTGGCGATAACCCGAGGTGGCGGCATTTGCGATATTGTTGGCCACGACGCGGGTTTCGTTCAAAAGCCCGGATTGTCGCGACAGTATGGCATAGCTGGGCGTTTCCATCAGACACCTCCCGAAATCAGCGGAATGAGGGTTGTGGTGAAATAGTTGATCAGCGTCTGGGTCATGAAGCCCATCGAGATCCAGAACACGATCACGATGGCGGCCAGTTTCGGAACAAAGGTCAGCGTCATTTCCTGGATCGAGGTCAGGGCCTGGAACAGACCCACCGCCAGACCGGCGATCAACGCCACCGACAGGATCGGAACCGAGGTGATTACCGCGATCCACAGCCCCTGTCTGACCGTGTCATAGAACAGGCCTTCGCTCATCATGGCTCAGACCGGCATCCGAAGGATTTCCTGATAGGCCTCGACCACCTTGTTGCGGACGGTGACGGCGGTTTCGACCGCCAGTTCCGACTGCGCCAATGCCTGCACAAGCGCATGCGGGTCGGCCTTGCCGATCATCGCCGATTGGGCCAGGTCTTCGCTGTGCTGCAGGGTGGCGGCAAAATCCTGGAAGGTGCCGCGCAGGCCCTGGGCGGCGCTGTCGTCCTTGGGGTCCGCCTGGGTGGCGGGGCGGGCCGAGGCATATGCCTGGGCTGCGGAGAGGCTGCGGATATCCATTCTGGCTGTCCTTTATTTGCGGAGAAGTTCCATCAGGCTTGCGGACATCTGCCGCGCCTGGTCGAAAAGCTTGAGGTTCGCTTCGTAGCTGCGCTGTGCCTCGCGGGCGTCGGCGATCTCGATCATCAGGTCGACATTCGACCCCTTGTAGTGGCCGGTCTCATCGGCCAGCGGGTGTGAGGGGTCAAAGATGTCGGGCAATTGCCGCCGGTCGAGTTTGACCCGGCCAGTGGTGACACGCTCGACCCCGTCGTCACGGCCGCGCTCTACCTCGAAAGGGACCGTCTTGCGGCGGTATCCCGGCGTGTCGGCGTTCGAGATGTTTTCGGACACATGGCGCAGGCGGGTGGCCTGGGCGCGCAGGGCGCTGGCGGTCACCGAGAGGGATTTGGAAAATTCGCTCATCTCAGCCTCCCTCATCCACGACCCAGGCCGACGCGCAGCATGTTCATCGAGGATTTGTAGATGGCGAGCGCGCGGTCATGCTGACGCTTGACCTCGACCGCCTTGAGCATCTGCTCCTCGACGCTGACATTGTTGCGGTTCGGGTCGCCCGGACCGTCGGTTTCGAAAGGTGTCCAGCTGGTGGTCGAGGCCGCGGTGCCATTCAGATGGCCCGCCCGACTGGCCTGCATGGCGGTCCCGGCGCTCTCGCGAGCAAAGGTTTCAGCAAAGGGGGCGATATCGCGTTCGCGGTATCCGGGCGTATCGGCATTGGCCATGTTCTGGGCGATCACGGCCTGCCGTGTGCCTGCATGTGTTGCCATGGCGTACGCCATCTTAAAGACGTTCAAGTCCGAGAACATCGGGGCTTCTCCCTCGATCAATTTCAATCAAGGCTTAACCCCGATTCGTTTAGAAACCGTTTTCAGGAAATTGTTGGAGTTATCCCGATGACGGTCCCGGACCCCCTCGCCCTGAAAGCCGAGTTCGACAGTCTCAGCCTGGTTCGACATGTCGGGCGCGTGACCGGCGTGGCAGGGGGTGTGATTCAGATTCAGGGACTCGCCAATCAGGCGCAGATCGGTGACCGGGTTGAATTGAAACGTAATTTTGGCCCGTCGCTAGGGGGAGAGGTGTTGCAGGTCGAAGGCAGTACGATCAACATGCTGCCCGATACCGCCCCCGAGGGCGTGTCGCTGGGAAATCGCGTGGTGCTTCATCCGATGCCGGGATTCGCGCCCGGGCGCCACTGGCTGGGGCGGGTGGTCGATCCATTCGGGCGGCCACTGGACGGGCGCCCCCTGATGCGGGGGGCCAAAGCGCGCGACCTGATGCGGCCACCGCCGCCTGCCGTGCAGCGCAAACCCTTGGGTCAGCGGATGGCGACCGGGCTTTGTGCACTGAACACTTTGTTGCCCATTGTATGTGGCCAGCGGGTTGGTCTTTTTGCCGGGTCGGGGGTTGGCAAATCCAGCCTGCTCGCCACGCTGGCCAAGTCGATGCAGGCGGATGCGGTTGTGGTCGCGCTGATCGGGGAACGGGGGCGCGAGGTCAACGAGTTCGTGGCCAAGGCGCTGGGCCCCGAGGGGCTGGCGCGCTCGGTCATCGTCGCGGCCACTTCGGATCAGTCCGCATTGGTTCGCCGCCGCTGCGCCTGGGCCGCAATGACTGTGGCCGAGAGCTTGCGCGACGAGGGGTTGAGTGTTCTCTACCTGGCGGACTCGATCACCCGTTTCGCCGAGGCGCATCGCGAGATTTCCGCCGCCATGGGCGAGGCCCCGGCGCTCAGGGGTTATCCGCCTTCGGTCACACCGTTGATCACCGGCCTGTGTGAACGCGCCGGTCGGGGGACCGAGAAACAGGGCGATATCACAGGTGTTTTCAGTGTGTTGGTGGCAGGGTCGGACATGGACGAACCGGTCGCCGATATCCTGCGCGGTGTTCTGGACGGCCATATCGTTTTGAACCGAGAGATCGCCGAACGTGGTCGCTTTCCCGCCATCGACATCAGCCGTTCGGTCTCGCGCAGCTTGCCGGACGCGGCTACGCCCGAGCAGAACGCACTGATCGGCGAGGCGCGGCGCCTGATCAGTGCTTACGAGCAATCCGAGGTGATGATCAAGGCGGGGTTGTATACAGAGGGGGCAGACCCGTTACTGGACCAGGCGGTACGGATCTGGCCCGAACTGGATGCGTTTCTGGCCCGACCCGACTCTCAGGGGATCGAGAACAGTTTCTCACGTCTGCAGCTGGTGCTGCGCCGTGCCAGATCCGGCCCCCGCCACTAGACGCGGGCCGGGGTCGTGTCAGTCGGCGTCGGCCACACCCTCGGCGCGCAGCCGCGCGCGGCGGGCGCGATAGCTGGGCAGCAGTACCAGGATCACCGCCAGCGCCAGGAGCCCCATGGTCATTGGTCGTTCCAGGATAAAGCCCAACCCGTCATAGAGCTGCATGGCGCGGGCAAAGTTGTTCTCAAGCATCGACCCAAGGATGAAACCGATGAGCAGCGGTGCCAGTGGGTAGTCTGCAAATCGCAGCACCGTGGCGCAGACGCCGAGCCCCACCAGGATCAAGAGTTCGGTGGCGTTGTTCTGACCGATATACGCCCCCATCAGGGTAAAGAACAGGATGAACGGGATCAGGAAGGTCCGCGGAACCGTGAGGATCTTGGCGATATAGGGGATCAGCGGCAGGTTCAGGATCAACAGGATCAGGTTGCCCAGGTACATTGAAATGATGACTGCCCAGAAGATCTGTGGATCGTCCACCATCAGGCGCGGTCCGGGCGTGACGTTCAGCGCGATCAATGCGCCGAGGAGAATCGCGGTGGTCCCCGACCCTGGAATGCCCAGGGTGAGAAGCGGAACGAAGGATCCGGTGCAGGCGGCGTTATTGGCGCTTTCGGGTGCGGCCAATCCCTTGAGCGACCCCTTGCCGAACTCCGCCTGCTCGGCTTTGGGGGCAATGTTACGTTCGACCGCGTAACCCAGGAAACTGGCGATTGTCGCGCCTGCGCCGGGCAGAACACCAATCAGGAAACCCTGCACCGATTGCCGCCCGATCACTGGCGCGATGGATCTCGCCTCGGCCCTTGTGATGCGCAGGTCCTTGATCGCCTTGCCATCACCTCCCTGGTTGGACCGCGAGGGATCGAGCACGAGATAAAGCGCCTCGGGCAGGGCGAACATCGCCATAGCCAGCGTGATGAACCCAAACCCGGATTGCAGATCCATCACTCCCATGGTGAAGCGCGGCATATTGAAAAGCGCGCCCTCGCCCACAGTGGCCATGATCAGACCGAGAAGCGTCATCAACAGCGCCTTGCCGACCTGTCCTGATCCGGCGAAGGCCGCGATGGCTGACAGACCCACCACCATCAGTGCGAAATACTCGGCCGAATGGAAGAGCAGCGCGACCGAGGCCAGCGCGGGTGCGAAAACCATCAGCAGGATCGCCCCGATGGTGCCGCCGCAAAAACTGGCGATCGCGGCCACTGTCAGCGCCTTGCCAGCCTTACCCTGCCGCGCCAGGGGATAGCCGTCGAAACTGGTCGCAACGGTCGAGGCAACGCCAGGCGCATTGATCAGGATCGACGATGTGGACCCGCCGAAGATCGCGCCATAGTAGACGCCCGCCAGCAGGATCAGCGCTGCAGACGGATCGCCAATGGTGATCGCGACCGGGATCATGATGGCGATGATCGACATCGGACCAAGCCCAGGCAGCATGCCAATGAATGTTCCGATCAGACAGCCACCGATGACCATCAGAATATTTGTGAGCGAAAAGGCTGTCGCCAGCCCGATCATCAGACCTTCGAGCATATCAGCCTCCGTTTGCCATGAATGCGGGCCAGGGACTGAGGAAGATCCCCAGCACCACCTGAACCAGATACCAGACCAGCCCGGCGGCAATCGCAGCCACCGGCAGCAGGATGTAAAGCCGCCGTTCACCAAGGATCAGCGAGCCAGTTGTCAGAAAGGCGAGGGTTGAAAGCAGAAACCCAAAGGGCCGCAACAGCAACGCATAGGCCACCATGAGTACAAGCAGCATGAGCGCTTGGCCAAGTTTGTACTCGGTCAACCGACGATAATTGATCTCCATCGGTTTTGGTTCAGCCGCGCCCTTTTCGAGACCCAGGAGAACAGTCAGCGCAGTCAGAACAGCAAGAACTGACAGGATCTTGGGAAAGGTGCTTGGCCAGATCGGGTTGCGTTTCATGAACGGGGGGAGACCCGCATCCATGGTGAAAAAGGCGGCATAGCCATAGGCCAGGCAGATCATGAGGATGACCAGTGCGATCCATCGGTCAAGTGCCATGGGTGTCTCCGGGTCGGTCGTGTTGAAGGTGGATGGGGGCACTGCCCCCGCCGCCCTGGCGGGCGACTCTCCTGGGATATTTTCGGCAAGATGAAGGACGATGTTAACCTTGTTTCCCTAGGTTTGGATCACGGTACAGGCTGGGAAGCCGATGACCGTGCAAGGGGAAGGTTATGCTTCTTCTGTGGAGGGGAGGGCCGGTCGCTCGCCCCTTCCTCTTGCTTCAAATATCCCGGGAGCGCGAGGGTGGAACCCTCGCACATCACAGACGAGCGCGGCGTAGCCGCACCTTTGGATTAGAGAAAACCCAGCTTGCGCATCAGATCCCCGATCTGCTGTTCCTGTTTTTCCAGGAAGGCACGGAAATCGTCACCGCTGTTATGGATGTTGACCCAACCGTTGCGGGCGCGCACGGCTTCCCACTCGGGAGTGTCGTACATCTTGGCAATCGCGTCCTGATAGGCGGCAAGCCGGTCCTCGGGTAGGCCGGGCGCGCCAAAGAATCCACGCCAGTTCACAAAACTCGTGTCGATCCCCTGTTCCTTCATCGTCGGGGCGTCGGGATAGGCGGCGACCCGATCATCCGAGGTGACGCCGATGATCTTGACCTCGCCCGCATTCGCCAGATCCACCGCTTCGGAGAAGCCGGTGCTGAGCCCGGCGATCTCTCCCGAGAGGAGCGCCGCCATCGCCTTGCCGCCGGCGTCATAGGGGATGTATTTCACCGCCAGCGCGTCCTTGCCAGCGGCCTCCATGACCATAGCGGCGACCAGATGGTCCATGCCGCCTGGAACCGAACCACCACCAATGGCGGTACCACCCGGGTCGGCGTCAAAAGCGGCGAGAAGGTCGTTCATCGAGTTCACTGGGCTGTCCTTGCTCACCACGATGGCGGCATAGTCGCCGATGGTTCCGGCGACCAGGGTCAGGTCACGGAAGTTCTGTGGGAAGACTCCGGTCAGCGAGCGGATGATGATCGGGGTCGAGTTGACCATCAGCGTGCCGTGGTTCGAGGCGGCGTTTTCGATCAGGTAGCCAATCGCCTTGCCGCCGCCGCCGCCGGACATGTTTTCATAACTGGCGGTGCCTACGAGGCCCGCTGCGGTCAGTGCCTCGCCGGTGCCGCGTGCGGTGCCGTCCCAACCGCCGCCGGCGCCGCCGGGGACGAGGAAATGGATGCTGTCGACCACCGGTTCGGCCATGGCCGGCGTGGAAAAGGCAAATGCCGCCGATGCGGCGGCCATCATGACCCGGCGGGTCAGGTTCAGTTTCGTCATTGTGTCCTCCCGTTTGACAAAGCGGGTTTCGCTTGCCCATGTGAAAGGAAAGCCATGTAAAGCTGACACCAACCTGTCGCATCCGGTTGAAGAGGAGAGGTACCCCATGCGGTTCCTGTTGGTCGAAGACAATCTGAGCCTTGCTGCGGCTATCCTGGATCGGCTGCGCCTGGACGGGCATGTGGTAGATCATGCAGAGAATATCTCGGTTGCCGAAGAGTTTGTGGTAACGGCAGATTACGATTTGATTTTGCTGGATATTATGTTGCCCGATGGGGATGGTCGTACCTTTCTCAAGACGCAGCGCGATCATCTCAGCGAGACCCCGGTCATCGTTCTGACCGCGCGATCCGAGGTGTCCGACCGGGTCGGTGTTCTGGACCTCGGCGCCGATGATTATCTGACCAAACCCTTCGACTTTGCCGAGCTGGAGGCACGCTGCCGGGCGGTTCTGCGGCGGCGCGGAGGGCGTCCATCGAACCAGAAACGAATCGGGGCGCTGATCTTTGATCCACTGTCGGGTGTTCTGGAAGTAGCTGGCGTCGATGTGCCCCTGCGGAACAAGGAATTGCGGCTGTTGGAGATCTTTCTGGCCGCTCCGGATCAGATTTTCTCCAAGGCACGATTGGTGGACCGGCTGTTTTCTTACGACGAGGAAGTGTCCGAGAATGCGATCGAGGTCTATGTGGCCCGGCTGCGCAAGAAGATCACCGGTTCGGGTGTCGAGATTCAAACGGTGCGCGGGTTGGGGTACCGGATGCGGACGCAATGAGTGACAGTTTGCGCATCAGCGGTTCAATCCGGCGGCGGCTGACGATACAGCTGGTCGGCAGCGCGGCGGTGCTGGCGGCGCTGCTGTTTCTGATCGTGCAAACCTTTACCCGTGATCTGGCGGAGGAGACGCATGACCGGATCCTGCTGGCCTCGGCCACCTCGATCATGGACGCAATCTCGGTGCGGGCGGGAGAGGTGACCGTAGACCTTCCCTATGCTGCGTTGTCGATGCTAAGCAATGTCAGCGATGATAGGGTGTTCTATCGGGTCATGCTGGGGGTCGAAACACTGACCGGTTATGACGATCTGCCCGTACCCGAACCCGGGTCACGAGAAACCGGAGCAAGGTTCGAGACGCTGGTCTACAAAGGCGAAACCGTGCGGATGGCGACGACGGTACGCTGGCTGTCGCGCAACGGGGTTTCCACACCCCTTATCATCTCTGTGGCGCAGACCCGGACTGGACAGACCGAACGGTTGGCGGCCTTGACCCGGACCGCATTGTTGCTGGGGGCGGGCTTCTTTGCCGTGGCGGTTCTCTTGGCGGTCTGGACGGCGCAATCCTCGATCCGGCCGCTTCGGCAACTGGCGGGCATGGTGTCGCGTCGGGGGCCAACCGATCTGCGCCCGGTCACGCGCCCGGTTCCGGCCGAAATGGCGCCACTGGTCCGATCCCTCAACAGCTTTATAGACCGGTTGGGCCTGTCTCTCTCGCGGTCCGAGGATTTCATTGCCGAAGCGGCGCACCGGGTGCGGACTCCGCTGGCAACGGTGCGGACCCAGGCAGAGAATACCCTGCACCGGATCGAGCGACCGGAAAACCGGACTGCACTGCGCGAGATGATCCGTGCCATCGACGAAAGCTCTCGCGCGGCGGGGCAACTGCTGGATCATGCTATGGTCAGCTTTCGCACTGACAGTCTTGAGCGCAAACCATTCGATCTGGCCGAGCTGACTGCCGAACTGGTGAACCGGTTGCGGCCAGTCGCCGACCTGAAGGATATCGATCTGGAACTCGAGATGACGGGCGCGCATGCCATGGCAGGTGACCCGATCCTTGTGCAGAACGCGGTACGCAACCTCTTGGACAACGCGATCAAATATGCACCCGAGGAAACCCGTATCACGGTATCGGTTCGGGGTGATGCGACGGCTCATATCCTGTGCATCCGCGATGCGGCAGGTGGGTTTCCCGAGGATGAGATGGGTAGCCTGACTGAACGTTTTGTAAGAGGCCGCAATGCCGAGGGTACGGTCGGGTCCGGTTTGGGCCTGACGATTGCCCGCGAGGTGGCCGAGGCGCATGGGGGGTGGCTGGAAATCGCCAACACAAAGGATGGAGCCGGCGCATGCGTCTGTCTGCACTTTCCCTCTGCTTGACCCTTTGGGCGGCTGTCGTCTGTGCTTTCGAGGTCGAGGAACAAGCGCGTTTCGGTCCTGCCGAGGCACGCGTTCTGCGCATCCTGTCAACGACTGATATCGATATCCTGCGCCCGCTGATCGATAGTTTTTTGCGGAGCCGTACAGGGGTCGCGGTCGATTATACCGCAGCCAGCAGCGCTCAGGTGATGCAGGCCATCGTTGCAGAGAATGCACGGTTCGACCTTGTCCTGTCCTCGGCGATGGATTTGCAGATAAAGCTGGCCAATGATGGGTTTACCCGACCTCATCGTTCGGCCTGGACGCCGCTTGTCCCGGATTGGGGCAATTGGCGCGATCATGTCTTTGCCTTTTCGCAGGAAACGGCCTCGGTCGTTCTGTCTCGCGCGGCCTTCGCCGGTGAAGAGCCGCCGCGAACCCGTCAGGACCTGATTGACCTGCTCAGACGCGACCCGGACCGGTTTCAGGGCCGGGTTGGCACCTATGACGTTACAGTCAGCGGTCTGGGATATCTGTTCGCGACCCAGGATGCACGAACAGCCGAGAGTTACTGGCGGCTGATGGAGGTTCTGGGCGGCTTGCAGGTCAGGCTGTATTGCTGTTCTGGTGAAATGATCGAGGCGGTGGCCGAGGGCCGCATCGACCTGGCCTATAACGTGTTGGGCAGCTACGCGCGGGCACGCACCGATTTGGCCGAGCGTATTCTTGTGGTCGAGCCCGAAGAATACACAAACATGATGATGCGCACGGCGGTCATCCTTGGCGAGGCGGCCGAGCCCGATCTTGCCGGTGCATTTGTCGACCACCTGATTGCGGCGGCGTGGTCCGACCCGCCTGCGCCGGACTATCCTTTTCTGGACCCGCCCGAGACCGCTCGCCCGGTTGGGGCGTCTCTGCGTCCAATTGCGTTGGGGCCCGGATTGCTGGTGTTTCTGGATCGGCTCAAGCGGCAGCGGTTCTTGGAGGAATGGCGTAACGCGGTTCAGCAACAGTGATCGCCGTGGGCGTGATAACCCGACAATCTTATATGTTATGCCTCTGTTAACGCCTCGCCTGATATCCCTGATTTCGGGTGATAAGGAAGGTGGTGGAGATGGGTGCGCATTCCAATGCGGCGCCGATCATCATCAAGAAAAAGAAATCGGGTGGTGGCGACGGTCACCACGGTGGCGCGTGGAAGGTGGCCTATGCCGACTTCGTAACCGCCATGATGGCTTTTTTCATGTTGATGTGGCTGCTGAACGCAACGACGGAAAAACAACGCAAGGGTCTGGCCGACTATTTCTCGGATTCGATACCGATCAACCCGGTGTCGGGGGGCGGCGACGGATCCTTTGGCGGTGACAGCATGTTCTCGGAAAACGTAATGGTTACGACGGGAACCGGCGGCGTCAATCGCAGGCGGGCCGATGCCAACCGGTCGCGCGGGTCGACCGGGGTCGACCGGCAGGGCGGCGAAGGCCAGCCGCTGGAAGAGTTCAGGACGCTGGAGGCCGCCTTGCAGGGGCGGGGGGGCGAGAGCCTGGTGTCCGAACAGCTGCGCAAGCATATCGTGACCCGCGTGACCGATGAGGGGCTGATCGTCGAACTGATCTCGACTGACGAATCGCCGCTGTTCGATACCGGGACGGACCGACCCACCCAGTTGATGAAGGACCTTGCCAAGGTAGTGGTACGCGCGTCGGAGCTGGTTTCCAACGGCATTGCCCTGGGTGGGCATATCCGGGCGCATCCGGTGGTTCTGGCGCGAAACCCCGCCTGGGAACTGTCCACCGCGCGGGCCGAACGGACACGGGTGCTGTTTGAGGGCTTGGGGATGAAAGAGGAACGTATTCAACGTGTTACCGGGCATGCAGACCGCAAGCTGACAGACAAGAACCCGATGGCCGCGCGAAATGATCGGATCGAGGTCGTCTTTCTGCGCAGTTGAGAGGGTCTAGATAAGAGGAATTTTAGCTGTTAGCGCGCTGTTAAGCGGTCGGGCGTTACCTGTTGCATCAGTTTTACGTGATGCAGCAGAAAGGCGTATCCATGACCATTTCATCTTCGCTCAACGCCGGGGTTGCGGCGTTGTCCGCAAATGCCAACCGTCTGGCGTCGATCTCGGACAATATCGCGAATTCGTCCACCTACGGATACAAGCGGGTTGAAACGGATTTCCACGCCATGGTGAATGCCGGTGGACGTGGCAAATATACTGCGGGTGGGGTGCGCACGACCACACAGCGCCTGATAGATCAACGTGGTTCGCTGGTTTCCACATCGAATTCGACCGACCTTGCGGTGCGCGGGCGTGGCATGCTGCCGGTCATGCGCAGCTCGCAACTGGCCTTGCCTCAGCAGGATATGCTGCTGGCAACCACCGGGTCGTTCCGTACCGATGACGAAGGCTATCTTAAATCCGAGGCGGGTCTGGTCCTTATGGGATGGCGGGCCAATCCCGATGGTTCGATACCGAACCTGCCACGCGATACTTCGGACGGTCTGGAGCCAGTGCAGTTGAGCGTCAATCAGCTGTCCGGTGCCCCCACGACCGAGATGGTGCTGCGGATGAACCTGCCGGCCACCGCGACCGAAGCAGGCTCCGCCGGTGATACACAGCCGTTGTCGGTGGAGTATTTCGACAACCTCGGCAAATCCGAGAACGTGCAGATCGAGCTTGTACCGACGGTACCGGCGACCGGTGTCAGCAACGAGTGGACGATGATTCTCAGGGATACCGCGTCGGGTGGTGCCATCGTCGGCGAATATACCCTTACATTCTCCAGCGCCCGGACCGATGGCGGTACGCTGGCCTCGGTGACGGCAACGACGGGTGGCGCATATGACCCAGCCTCCGGATCGGTGGTGGTCAATGTGGCTGGCGGCCCGATGGAGATCAACATCGGGCAGCTGGGTGCAACGGACGGCATCACGCAACTGTCCGATACATTCGCCCCGGTCTCGATCACCAAGGACGGAACGGCCGTTGGAACGATGAGCCGGGTTGAGGTGGATGAGAACGGTTATGTCTACGCGTTTTTCGACAACGGGGTGAGCCGCCGTGTCTTCCAGATCCCTCTGGTGGACATGCCCAACCCGAACGGCCTGGTGGCGCTGGACAGCCAGACCTATGAGCCCTCCCGCGAAAGCGGCACCTATTTCCTGTGGGATGCCGGTGACGGTCCGACAGGCGACCTGGTTTCGTTTGCCCGCGAGGAATCAACCACCGACGTGGCGACGGAACTGACCGCGATGATCCAGACCCAACGGGCCTATTCGTCGAGTGCGAAAGTGATCCAGACGGTCGACGAGATGTTGCAGGAGACCACCAACATCAAACGGTAATCCGCTTTTAGCCTGCACCCTGATCAAGGAGACCTGTAATGACCATCTCGGCCGCCCTCAATTCGGCTCTCAGTGGGCTGACCGCCGCAAGCCGCGCAACGGGGGTCGCGACGGACAATATCGCAAATGCACTGACACCCGGGTATGCCCGGCGCTCTCTGGAAGTGACCGGAAACACCGTAGGCGGGGCAGGGGTCCGGATTGTCGGGGTAACCCGCCAAGCGGACCCGGTCCTGATCGCCAACCGGCGCGGCGCCGATGCGGCCCAGGGTTATTCCGATACACTGTCTGCCTTTCACAACCGCCTGTCGCAGTTGGTGGGCGGGGTCGACGATCCGCGTTCGGTGCCAAATCTGATCGCCGAGTTTGAAAGCAGCCTGATCGCGGCAGCCAGCAATCCTGGGGCCCAGACCCGGCTGGATGCGGCTGCCACCGCGGCCTCTGATCTGGCACAGGCATTGAACGCAGCATCCGATGGGCTGCGCAGCGCGCGCAATGATGCGGATCGCAGCATCGGCCAGCAGGTCGACCGGCTCAACACGGTGCTTCAGAACATCGAAACCCTGAATGGGCGCATCCAGTCGGTCAAACTGTCTGGGGGGGACACCGCCTCCCTTCTCGATCAACGGCAGACGTTGATTGATGAAGCAAACACGATCGTGCCGATCAACGTGGTTGCCCGCGACCATGGCAGTGTGGCCCTGTTTACCGATGGGGGCGCGATCCTGCTGGACGGTCCGGCCGCACAATTCAGTTTTACCGCAACCACCCAGACCATGCCGCATATGACTGTGGATAACGGGTTGTTGTCCGGGCTGGAGCTGAACGGGACACCGTTGCGCATCAGCGGCTCTGGTTCTGCAATTCGGGGCGGGACGCTGGCTGCGGCCTTCGAGATTCGAGACTCGCTTGCGGTCGAAGCACAAAAAGACCTCGACATGGTTGCGCGCGATCTGGTGGAACGGTTTGAGGCGCCAACACTCGACCCGACCATCGCACCAACCGACCCCGGTCTGTTCACCGACAATGGCGTCCGGTTCTCTGCTGGGGCGCAAATCGGTCTGGCGGGCAGGTTTGAGTTGAATGCAATTGTCGATCCGAAGCAGGGCGGCCAAAGTTGGCGATTGCGCGACGGGTTGGGTGCGCTTGTTCCGGGGGCTCCTGGAAACGCAACACAGATCAATGCGTTTCACGAGGCACTGACGATTGGGCGTACGCCGCCGGATACCCGGTTTGGGACCGGCGCGATGAGCGCGTCGGGGGTGGGCGCGGCATTGCTGTCCCGGGTGGAGCAAAGTCAAAGCCTTGCAGCCGAACGGTTGGCCTTTGCGTCGGCCAGCCAGACCGAAATGCAGAGGCTGGAACTGGAGCAGGGCGTCGATACCGATGCCGAATTGCAGATGCTGATGCAGCTTGAACAGGCCTTTGCCGCAAACGCGCGCGTCATCGAAACGGTCGGCGACATGATGGATACTTTGTTGAGGTTGTAAGCTATGGCTATGAATTCACTGGGAGACTTGGCACAAAACTTGATGCTGCGAAGCTACGGAACCCGTATCCGCAACGAAGTAAACACCCTGACCCGCGAGCTGAGCACAGGCGAGGTCTCCGACATTTCCGGCCGGCTTCGAGGGGACTATTCGCATCTCGCAGATATGGATCGATCCTTGCGGCGCCTCTCGGCCCTTTCGACAGCAAATGCCGAGTCCAAGCTGATGGCATCTGCCAGCCAGACAAGCCTTGGCACCGTGGAAGAAACTGCCAGCGACCTGTCCGAGGCGCTGTTGGCGGTCTCGATTTCCAACCAGGCGGTCAGCCATGCCCAGGCGGGTGTCAAGGCGCATGGGGCGCTGGGCACGATGATCTCGGCCCTGAATACCTCTGTCGGCGGGCGCAGCTTGTTTGCCGGGATTGCGACCGATCAGGCGCCGCTGGCCTCTGCTGACACGCTTCTGTCCGAATTGCGAACGGCTCTGTCCGGTTTGTCCACGCCAACTGACATCCTGCAGGCGGCGCAAGACTGGTTCGACGATCCGGCAGGTTTCGTCGCAACGGTCTACGAGGGGGCGGATCAATCTTTTGCACCAATCCAGGTGTCCGAGGATACGCAGGTCGCACTGAACCGGCGCGCCGACGATCCGGCCTTTCGCGATGCGTTGCGGCTGGCATCGGTTGCTGCATTGGCCGAGGATCCAACACTCGGTTTGTCCGCTGACACCAAGACCGCACTGTTCAAGCAGGTCGGCGTTGACCTTCTGGGCGCGCGTGATGGTATCGTCACGCTCCAGGCAGAAACCGGTGATGCCGAGGCCAGGATCGAAAAGGCCGCGATCCGAAACGGCGCTGCCAAGAGTGGCCTTGAGCTTGCTCGTGGTGAGCTTGTGGGCGCTGATCCCTATGAAACCGCAATTCGACTGGAGGCTGTGCAGTTCCAGCTTGAGAGCCTCTATACAACCACCGTGCGCAACTCGCGCCTTTCATTGGTGAATTTTCTGAGATGACCGTGATCCGCTTGCTTGTGTGTTTCCTTCTTCTTCCCAGCTTTGTTCAGGCGGGGGCGGTTCGTCTGAAAGATCTTGTGGAATTCGATGGGGTCAGGGGGAACGATCTGGTCGGATATGGTTTGGTGGTGGGGCTGAACGGTACGGGCGACGGGTTGCGCAACGCCCCGTTTACCGAAGAGATCATGTCGAACATTCTCGAACGTCTGGGTGTCAATGTGACTGGCGAGGAGTTTCGGCCAAAGAATGTCGCAGCGGTCTTCGTCACAGCTTCGCTGCCGCCCTTCGCAAGGGTCGGCAGTCAGATTGATATAACGGTATCGGCGATTGGCGATTCAAAAAGCCTGCTTGGGGGAACACTGATCATGACGCCGCTGAATGCGGCTGATGGGCAAATCTATGCTGTTGCTCAGGGAACGGTGCTGGCCGGGGGTGCCTCGGCCGAAGGTCAGGCAGCCTCGGTCGTGCAAGGCGTACCGACCTCCGGGGTGATCCCGGCGGGCGCTCGGGTCGAGCGCGAGATCGACTTTGATCTCGGGTCGTTGACCCAACTGCGCCTGGCACTGCGTGAGCCGGATTTCACCACCGCCGGTCGGATCGAGGCAGCAGTGAATTCCGCGTTCAATGGACGGGTCGCGGTGATGCGGGATTCAGGCACTGTCGAACTGGACATTCTGGCCACGCAGGCGAGGTCGCCCGCGCATGCGATTGGGCGGATCGAGAACATTCTCGTCGAGCCGGAGCGAAAGGCGCGGGTGGTGGTTGATCAGCGCTCGGGCACCATCGTGATGGGGGCGGAGGTACGTATTTCGCGCGTTGCTGTCTCGCAAGGCAGCCTGACCTTGCGGGTCGAGGAAGCGCCGATTGCTGTTCAACCCAACCCGTTTGCCGAAGGTGACACCGTGGTCGTCCCCAGAACCACGGCTGAGATCGAGCAGGAACCCGGTATCAAACTGGCCGAGGTGCCCGAAAGCGCCTCTCTTTCCGATGTGGTCGCGGGTCTCAACGCGCTGGGCGTTTCGCCGCGCGACATGATCGACATTCTGAAAACCATCAAGGCGGCGGGTGCATTGCACGCGGAATTCGTTGTGCGCTGAACACTGTTCGGGATCGAGGCGGCCGACCCTTGTGATATGGGTCGGCGGTTTTTGGTCATTGCAGCGGTGTAACGTGCACCAAGGGCGCGAGACGCGAGGCAAGAGGGCAAAAGGATACCCGCCTGAGGGCGGGTATCCTGGGCTTGCAGCTTTTGTCTCGTTCTTACGGCATGTAGCTGCGAACCAGGGCGCTGGCGATAAGTGACCAGCCATCCGCCAGAACAAAGAAGGCCAGCTTGAAAGGGAGCGAAACAGTCGCGGGCGGCACCATCATCATGCCCATCGACATCAGAACGGCGGCGACGACCAGGTCGATGATCAGAAACGGCAGAAATACCAGGAAGCCGATCTGAAATGCGCGCGCGATTTCCGACAGCATGAACGAGGGGATCAGGACCGAGAGTGGAGCTTCGGGAGTCGCGGTCATTTCCGCGCCGTCGGGGCGCAGATCGGCCATTGCAAAGAAGGTGTCTGCGTCGAGCCTTGCTGCCATGAATGCCTTGAAAGGGGCGATTGCCTGTTCCAAGGCCGGCTCCAACGCGAGTTCCTCGGCCATCATCGGCGCGATCCCCGAAGTCCATGCCTCGGTAAAGACCGGCTCCATCACGAAATAAGTCAGGAACAGTGCGAGGCTGACGATAAGCATGTTGGGGGGAGATTGCTGCAATCCGATCCCCTGACGAAGGATCGCAAGAACCGTGACCAGAAACGGGAAACAGGTGATCATGATGGCCAGCCCGGGTGCCAGGCTGAGCACGGTGATCAGAAGGATAAGCTGGATGGTACGGGCGGAGACCGACCCGCCCTCACCCAGAGAAAGGGAAAGGTCCTGCGCCGCTGCCGGCTGAGAGAGCAACAGACCCGCCAGCAGGATACAGAATGCAAGGCCAGGAGCGGTACGCCTCATCCCAGGTCGCTTGCCAAATCTGAGATTTCGGTCAGTCGGACTGCCAACTGCCCCGCTTGTTCCCCGGTCAGTTCTTCGAGTTGACCCCGCGCGACCAGCCGGTCCCCGACATAGAGATCGACCGGGTCCTCGACGCGTTTATCGAGGGTCAGCACGGCATTTTCTCCAAGTCCGACCAGGTCGCGGATCAGCGGTCTTGCGCGCCCAACCGAAACGGTGATTTCGATCGGTACCGAGTTGAAAGGGTTCTTTGCCTCGATCGGTTTTTGCGGGTCGCTCATGTCACGATACCTCTTTGGCCTGGTGCAGGAAGGAGTCCATCGCTTCGCCGATGGAGTTCAGCAGGGCCGAACAATTGATGTCCCGCTCGGCGGTGCCGATGCGCAGACAGGCTTGACCAGCCGGAAGCGATGATTCCTCGACTAGTTGGACGGGGAAGGAGAATTCTTGGGAAAGGATGGGTTTGAGGGCAGAGCTGACACCGGCGGGAACGATCAGCAGGGCCGGTTGCGAAACCTGCTCGCGTGCCATGGATTTGAGTTGTTCGACGATGTGATGCGTATAGCTCCGTTCCAGCGTTTCGGGCAGAACCGTGCCGATCAGGCTCTCGAACATCGGTTCGAGGGATTGGGTCATCTGGCCTAGCGCCTCATGGTAGGTAAAGGAGAGATCTTCCAGGTTGCGGGCGAGGGTGGCGTTCAATTGACCTTGTTGTTCGGACCGGGCCGAAACCGCATCGTCCCATCCGGCGGAATAGCCCTGCTCGAAAGCTGAGAGACGGACCTCTTCCAGTGTGTCCTCGTCCATCAGGCGGACGCGGCTGGGGTCCATGAGGTTGATCTCGAAATCCTCTAGCAGATGCGCGATGGTCATCAGGCTTTCTCCTCGTTTTCTTCCAACCAGCTGCGCAGGATCTCGACGGTTTCTTCCTGCTTGTCACCGATCATGGCACGCAAACGATCAACCGGTGTTGCGCCGCCATTGGCGAGTGCGGGAACCGCGCCCCGTTTCGGCGAAGCGGTACCCGGAAGTTGGGCGGTGCCGGGCGATCCGTCCTCGATCTCGCCGGTCAGTGCCGGGATGCTGGCCTGCGGGGTGCCACCACCCGGAGGCGGGGCCACTTGCAGCAGGTTCGGGGAAGCCGCGGGCCTGGTCAGGATCGGCCGTACGACGAAGAGCCCCAGAACGATCGTGACCAAAGCCAGGGTCGCCATCTGGATCAGCGACATCATGTCAAAAGCCAACCCTTTCAGCATCGAACTGCTGGCCAGTGTCCCCTGAGGCTCGAGGTTCGGCAGCTCCATGGACTTCAAGGTGATGATGTCACCACGGGCCTGATCGAATCCAACAGCCGATTCGACCAGTTCGCGCAGCGCGTTCAGTTCTTCTTCAGGGCGTGGGGTGAACCGGTTGCCTCCATCCTCTTCGGTTGCGGGCAGGCCATTGACCAGAACCGCTACACTCAGCCGTTTGATGGCGCCGGGGGTGCGCAGGATTTCCGTTTCGGTTTCCGAGACCTCATAGTTCACCCGTTCGCGCGTTGCGCTGGTGCTGGAGTTCGATTCATCTCCGACCGCTCCGTCACCATCCGGCAGGTTGGAGGCCACGGTGACATCAGAGGTTTGATTCTTCGATGCGTCAGACCTTTCCTCGACATCGGTGCTGATCGCGACACGACCATTGGGATCGAATCGGCGCTCGCGGATCGATTCCGTCTCGGTCACCGTATCGAGACTGACCTCGACAATAGCGTTGCCGCGGCCAACTCGCGCCTCGACCAGGCGCAAGACCCGTTCGCGCATCAGCTGGGCCCGGTCTTCGGAGGTGCTCGATGTCGCGGCCTCGGGGGTGCCGATCACATTTCCATTGGAATCGATTACTGTAACGCCCTCGGCAACCATACCCGAAACCGCCGAGGCGACCAGATAGCGAATCGCGTTGGCCTGGGCGGGCGAGATCTCCGAGCCCGAGGGAACGATCGAAACCGAGGCGGTCGGTTCGATGCTGCGCTGAAACGGGTTGGACGAGCTGTTGGCGATATGCACGCGGGCCTGCGCAACATGAGGGCTGGCCACGATGGTGCGGGCCAGTTCGCCCTCCTTGGCGCGCCAGTACGCGGCATCGAACATCTGGGACGTGGTGCCGAATCCGCTCAGCGAATCGAGCAGTTCGTAACCGCGTCCGCCGTTGGCAGGTAGCCCCTCGGATGCCAGCGTCAGGCGTAATTCATCACGCCGAGCGGCAGGTACATAGATCGATCCGCCGCGTACCTCATAAGGTACGCCCTGCTGCTCAAGCGATCGAACGACTTCGCCCGCCGAACCGCTCTCCAACCCCGCAAAGAGTAATTGCATGTTCGGTGACCCGGCCATTCTGGTCAGACCCAGCACCCCCAGAAACACCGCGATGACAGCGCCAATGACGATGAACTGTCGCTTCTTGTCCAAACTTGCCCAGACATTTCTTATCTGCTGCACGTCTACCTCCGTCTCGCCGACCTTCTGCGCGGCGTACTCTCTGTTTCTCCGATTGGCCTTAACAATCGGTTAGTTCCTGCCGGGCTATTACGGTGGTTGAACCAAACACGAGGACGGCATGACGGACGCAACCGCCGAGGAGGTCGAACCGGAAAAGAAATCGGGCAAGAAGGGCCTGGTCGTTGGGCTCGTTCTGGCTCTTGTCGGGGCAGGTGGTGGCTATTTTGCGACAATCTCCGGCCTGATTCCGCTGGGCACAAAGCCAGCTGATGACCATGCTTTGGCGACCGGGGATCATGGGGCCGCCGCACCGGTTGCCCTGCCCGATGTAGCATATGTCGACTTGCAACCGATCATGGTTTCGTTGCTGGGCGAGGGTGACCTACGACATTTGAGATTTCATGCCCAACTTGAAGTGCCCGAGCAATACCGCGCCGATGTCGAGAAAATCAGACCGCGAATTGTCGACGTGCTGAATGGGTATCTGCGCGCCATCGAGATCGGTGATCTAAATGATCCGTTGGCCCTGACTCGCCTGCGCGGACACATGCAGCGCCGCATCAACATCGTCGCGGGCGAAGGGCGGGTCAAAGATGTTCTCGTGATGGAATTCGTGCTGAACTAGGAGAGAGCCTTGGAACTGATTGCGGATATTCTTCTGGTCGCTGGCGCCCTGGGCGCCGGGCTTTACTGCTTTGTGCTTGGTCGTCGACTGAAACGCTTCAACGATCTGGAGAAAGGCGTTGGTGGTGCGGTTGCGGTGCTGTCGTCTCAGGTTGACGAACTGAACAGAACACTGGCCGCAGCGCGCGACGCCTCGGACAGTTCAGGCGCCGCGCTGGGAGAACTGACCGGGCGTGCCGAAGCGGTTGCGAATCGGTTGGAACTGATGATGGCGTCGATGCATGATGTTGCACCCCCTGCTGCCGCAGCACCTCCCGAAGTTGTAAGGCAGGAACCCAAGCAACCCCTTGCCGAGAAGGCGAAACCAGCGCCTGCCGGTGTCATGTTCATGCGCCATGACCGGGGCAACAATGGGGCGGCGTCATGAAGGTAAAGAAATCCCGAACCACGACTCGGGGTGGCGCCTTGCTGCTGATTTCGGTCCTGATGATCGGTTCCGCACTTATCCGGATCGGGCTTGAGGCAGGACCAGCGCTAGCGCGGGAGGGAGGTACGGAGTCCATGCAAGACGTTGCGGATACGCAATCCCGCAGCACTCCGGTCGAGGCTGATCTGCATGCCCTTCTTGCGACGCTGCGACAACGGGAGGCGGACCTAAACCAGCGCGAGTCGGCCGTAATGGAACGGATGCGCGCGCTGGAAATCGCCGAGGTTGCGATCAACCGCAAGTTGGCGGACTTGACCCAGGCAGAAGAGGCGCTGCGCGAAACAGTAGCTGCGGCAAGTGTTGCCGCCGAGAGCGATCTCAGCCGGCTGACCGAAGTCTACGAAAAGATGAAGCCCAAGGAATCGGCAGCATTGTTCGAAGAAATGGATGCCACATTTGCTGCCGGGTTCCTCGCCCGTATGCGGCCCGAAGCGGCGGCGGATATCATGGCCGGCCTCAGCCCAAAGGTGGCTTATACGATCAGCGTCGTTCTGGCGGGTCGAAATGCCAATGTGCCGACCGAATGACAACCGGAAATTAGGAAACTCCTGCTTGAATCATGCCTCAACCGGACAGAGCGGAGCGTGGAAATGATCGGCATTCTTGGTATCGTTGTGATCTTTGCAATGGTCTTTGGCGGCTATCTGGCTGCCGGCGGCAAAATGACGATCATTCTCAAATCGCTCCCCTTCGAGATGATGATGATCGGAGGGGCGGCGACGGGCGCCTTTCTCATTTCCAACGACATGGGCGGTGTGAAACACACGCTAAAGGACGTCGGAAAGGTATTCAAAGGGCCAAAGTGGAAGCCCGAAGATTATCGTGATCTGCTCTGTCTGCTGTTTTCGCTTATCCGTATCGCGCGGCAGAATCCGGTTGAAGTCGAACAACATGTCGAGGACCCGGCGAACTCGCCATTGTTCTCGAAATACCCGCGCATCCAGGCCGACCACGAGGCCGTTGACCTGATCTGCGACACGATGAGATCGGCGTCGATGAACTATGACGATCCGCATCAGGTTGAGGAAGTTCTTGAAAAACGGATGGAGGCTAACCTTCATCACGCGATGCATTCCAGTCACGCACTCCAGACCGTCGCGGACGGACTGCCGGCTTTGGGCATCGTCGCGGCCGTGTTGGGCGTGATCAAGACCATGGGTTCGATCGACCAGCCCCCCGAGGTCTTGGGGCGGCTGATCGGTGGCGCGCTGGTCGGGACGTTTCTCGGGGTGTTTCTCGCCTATGGTCTCGTTGGCCCCTTTGCCGCCAAGGTCAAGGCGGTCGTTGAGGAGGACAATCACTTCTACCTGCTGATCAAGGAGGTACTTGTCGCCAACCTGCACAATCACAACGCGGCCATGTGTATCGAGGTCGGGCGGCAGAACACGCCGTCTCATATACGCCCGGGGTTCTCCGATCTGGAACAGGCGTTGAAAGATCTCAAACAGGACGTGGCCTGATGGCAAGGGTGTTGTCGGCTCTGCTGTTTCTTGTTGCGGTCATGCCGGCTCATGCAGCCGAGATCGATGTGCGTTCAGGAGAGCATGGAGATTTCACGCGGTTGGTTCTACGCATTCCAGAAAAGACCGGATGGAAGCTGGAAAACGATGACAGATTGGCGAAATTGACCGTCGAATTGCCCGAGTTGAAATTCTCTTTCGACACAGTTTTCGATCGTGTGCCACGCAAACGTCTGAATGAACTGCGCCAATCGCAAATCGGTGCCCCGCTTGAGCTCTCGTTTGCATGTGATTGCGAAGCGCGGGCTTTTGTTCAATCGGGCGCATTGCTTGTCGTCGACATTCGGGATCGGCCCGTCAGTAAACAGAAGGTCGCGCTGCCATTGCGAATGGGCCGCGAGCCAAGTCAGTCGGCGAAAGAGGAAGAGCAACTCGTTAAGGATCGACTGGTCGAGGATAGAGGGGAAGACGCCGCTCAGTTGCCCAAATCAAGCGGTGTTCTTCGAAGTTCGGTCGCGCAGCAGCTGGCGCCGTCATTCATTCCATCGGGATTGGGGGGGCGGACCGTTGAAAACAGGCTCTATTCCCGGATCATGCGCGGCGTCGATCAAGAGGTGCTGACACTTAACCCGCCGGAGGTAAACGGGGCGGACGAAGCGAGCGCGAAAGCGCAGGCCGAGTTGGCGGAAACCTTGGCATCGGGCCTGGGCTTGCCGAACTTGCGTGTCACTACTGTCGTGGATCGCGATTTGCGGGTCTCGCAAGAAGTCCCCACTATTCAACCGGCCGTTCAACGGTGCATCGCAGAGAGGCGTCTGGTTGTCGAAGATTGGGCGGATGAGACTCCTTTCGCGACACAATTTGCCAGCTTGAGAGAGAGGCTCTTTGGTGAGTTCGACAAGATCGATGCTCAAGTTGCCTTGTCGCTTGTCCGACTCTACATCCATTTCGGATTTGGAGACGAGGCCAGGGCCAGTCTGGGCTTGCTGCCCACCTCTTCTTCGGACCATACGCTGCTCGCGGCACTTGCCGCCGCGATTGATGGACGGGCCGCCCCGCAACCGAACCCGCTCGCCGGCCTTCAAGGGTGTGACACTGCTGCGTCGCTCTGGTCGGTTTTGAGCGAACGGCGTGCACCAGAAAACACCGATACCAATGCGGTTTTACGCAGTTATGGACGCCTTCCTGCGCATCTGAGGGCGTATCTGGGGCCTGTTCTGGGCGAATACCTTGCCGAGGCAGGTTTCGTGGACGCCGCCCGGCATCTGGTACGCGCGGTCGAGCGAGGTGATGAGGCGGACAAACCTTCGGTCGCGGTTGTCGAAGCAAAGATAGCAGGATTGCAGAGCAATCCGGCGATCGAGGAGCAGAAACTGACCGAGGTGATCGAGGATGCTTCGGCCTCGACCCACGCACCACGAGCGATGATTGCATTGATCGAGAAACGATGGTCCGAGGGAGGGTCCGTCACCCACAAGGAGTTGCTGCTGGTGGACTCCTTTCAGCGGGAATACCGAACCTCCGAGATCGGCCCGCAATTGCAGACCGCCTATGTGATTGCGCTCGCGCTTTCGGCGCAGTTTGATGCGGCGATGGGGGTTCTGCTGACGCCCGGACAGGAGCGTGAGGGAGCGGTATGGCAGGACACTGTCGATCGTATCCTGCAACGGATTACGACACATGCCGACGACATCACCTTCTTGCGTCACGTCGCCATGCTGGACGGCGACCCTTTTCTTGCTTTGCGAACGGGAACCGCAAATTCCGCTGCCTTGCGCCTGAATGAACTGGGTTTCTTCGAAGATGCCTTGCGTTTTGCGGATCGGCCGCAGGACCAAAAGAGCCGCGAGGCTCGCGCGGAGATCATCGCGCGAGCCACATTGGGAGCCGGACGTCCACATCGCGCGCTGTTGGAGCTCGAAGCCGTAAGCGGGGTCGAAGCCGAGCGTTTGCGTGCCGAGGCGATGCGCGCGTCAGGTGCTTTGGAGCAGGCGGCTGAAGCACTGGTGCGGGCAGGCGATCTCGATACTGCAAGCCGATATGTCTGGCTTGCTGGGGCGGAGTCACCCTTGTCCGGGGCTGAAGAGACCCGCTTCGGTGAGATTCATCTGCTGGGCCAGGCATTGCTGAGAAATCCGGACCCAACTGAGGAAACACCCCTCGCAGCCGCGCGCAGTCTTGTCGAGGGTAGCGCCCAGGTCAGGGACCAGATCGAGACCTTGCTGGGCCGTTTGCAGTGACTCGCCGAAACCACTGTGCGCACATCGAGAGACATCAGGCGATGGGCGATTTGATTGCAGTCTGATCGGGGGCAAACGGTTTACAGGGTAAACCGTTTGCCGGACATCCCGGAAAGGATGAGGGAGAAGATTGAAACAGGCACCTTTCATGGTTGGTCGTCCTGGTCCTGGCTGACTGGTATTCTGCCAAATCTGAATGGTCTGAACTCGGTTCCGTTGATCGACGCTGAGGTGTTCAAAGATGCTGCCCGTCGCCAAGAGTATCATCGCCATTGGGTCTGCCTGATCTGGATCGTTCGGAGCAGCGGGTCGAAGAGAACCTTTTTTGTCGGCCCTTCGGACACGGTGCGCCTCCGGTTTCAGAGATCAGCCGACAGGGGCGAGTAGATGAGTCAGCACATCGGCAAACCGGCTGTCTGGTTCGATCAGCCCGAGTGTGGCATCTCGTACAGCCGACGCGCGAGCGTCGCCAAGGCCAGGCGCGGCGTATTCCATGAATTTGTCGATCAAATCGGCGCGGGACAGCGGCATTTCGGGGCCGCCCCGCGCGTTGATGTCGCCCGATTCCAGAACACGCCCATCCGTGGTTGTGATCGCGACATCGGCCCATCGACCAGCCGGAAAGCGGCTGCTGTGGCGCGGGTCCTCGGATACGGTGATCCTTTGCATGATATCGCGTACCAGTGGATCGGCCAGACCAGACCCCGAGACATGTTCAACGCCGATGCGCCCATAAGCGATCTGGATTGCAACCGGGAAGGGCAGAGCATATTGCGCAATGGCAGTGGTCGGAGGGAGCCCCTGATAGAGGCAGGCCGCCTGATGAAAACTGTTCACATGGACCCGTGCGATATCGGAGTGTGACAGCCCGTGGTCCAGCATCAGCTTGCGCACCCCGTCGATAGCCGCATGCGCCCAGCGACAGATGGGGTAGGGTTTCACATATTGGTGCTGCATCTGCCAGAACCGGCCGAGGTCAGTCCAATAGGGGGCTGCTTCTTCGGCCTCGACAGTGATGGCTGGTGCACCGGTAAAGCCCTGCTCGGCAAGGATTGCGGCGGACAGTCCGACCATCGCACCCCAACCCGAACCGTCATGCAGCATCGTCGGTGTCGCGATCTCGCGCATCATCTGGCTACGCGGGCCGTGGTATTCGGCGATTCCAAGGGCCTGACGCAGAGTCTCGCGGTCTTGCCCGCGCAGGCGGGCTGCCATGGCGGCGACACCAAGGCAGTTCCAGGCGCCCGAAGTGTGATAATCGCTGACGGTGGCATGCAGCGTAATGCCAGCGCGCCCTGCCACTTCGTAACCGATCGTCACGGCGGCCAGAGCTTCGGGGCCCGAGAGGTTGGGCAGATGCTGCGCCAATGCCGCCAATGTCGGGATCACCACGACACCAATATGACCCTTGGTCGGGTTATAGCCGTCATGTGCATCGAGGTTGTCGGTCTGGGTGGCGGCGGCATAAGCCGCCCCCGCCAGGCTGACCGGACGCCCGTCGAACATCATCCGGGCCTGGTGATCGGGATCGGCGGTGCCATAAAGCAGGGTCGCGGCGTCCCGCGCGATCACGCCTGCGTCCAGCGGGCTGGCAGCAGCGATGACGCCGAGCGTGTCGAGCATCATCAGTGCGGCGGCCTCGCGCACCGGGATGGGAAAATCCTCGGCCCAGGAGTCGAGCGTGAATGCGGCAATGCGTTCGAGTGTATTGGACAGGCTGCCTTGCTGGTCGGTCAGGTGCGTGTTCATGGGACCTCCTCTGCCCTTCCGGGCCTACGCAAGACAAGGCTAACCCGCGTCCCAGGCCGCTACTCGCGAAAAGATCGACGCCTTGCCCCTAGATTTTCTTGCCCCTAGATTTTGATGTGCGATGTGCGATGTGCGATGTGCGATGTGCGATGTGCGATGTGCGATGTGCGATGTGCGATGTGCGATTGCGACCCGCGACGCGTCAGGTCCCGCTTGCTCGCAGCCCCCGCTCTGGCGTTAGATCGGCGCCATGAGACATTTGCCGCATCTGACATATCTGCGCTCGTTCGAGGCCGCCGCGCGATATCTGAGTTTTACCGCCGCCTCGGAAGAGCTGAATTGCACCCAGTCGGCGGTCAGCAATCATGTCCGCTCGCTTGAGGAATTCCTTGGCCGGCCGCTCTTTGTGCGTTTGCCCAGGACGCTTGCGCTGACCGAGTTGGGTGAGGCCTATCTGCCCTCGGTGCGTCGCGCCCTGCAAGAGATCGATATCGCCACCGAAGCCCTGCTGTCACAGCGGCACCGGCGCGAGGTTGTGGTCTCCTGCCCGACCAGCCTTGCTGGCCTCTGGCTTGCCGGAGTGTTAGGTGCGTTTCAGGCGCAGTACCCCGAGGTTCAGGTCACCGTTCACGGCACAGTCTGGGCGGATGTCGAGGCCGAGGTTTCGGATATCTCGATCACCATTCATCATGTGGATGATATCCCCGATGGCGCGGTACAGCTATGGTCCGAGACACTGGCGCTGGTCTGCGCGCCGGGCTTCGCGGTCGATTCCGTGCCGTTGCAGGACCCGGCACAGTTGGTCAACGCACGGCGGATCGAAGTGATGGGGCGCCCGGTCTATTGGGACCTTGTCGCGCAGTACTTCGGGTTTCAGGGCTTCGACACGGCAAGAGGGTCAAAAACGGATGTCTCGACCCTGGCCGCGGAACTGGCCGCACAGGGGGCCGGTTGCGCGGTGTTACCACGCGTTCTGGTGGCCCCGTATCTGGAGAGGGGTGCGCTGATAGAACCCTTTGCGACAGAGATCGCCAACCCTTGGGTCTATTGCGCTAGGTTCAAGGCGCGCACACCCGCGCCATCGGTGCGGCTGTTCCGGTCCTGGTTGCTGGAGGCGGCGGCCAAGGTCGGCGAGAGGGGCTAACCCCGCAACCGCGCCCCCGCCGGATCGAACGGCGGTTCGGCCAGCAGCACCGCCTTGTGCGGCTTGCCCAACAGGAACACCTCCAGCGCGTCGCCCGGTTTCGCCAATGCCGGGTTGGCATAGCCAATGGCCAAAGATTTGCCTACCGAATAGCCGTAGGCGCCCGAGGTCACCCTCCCCACGGGCTTCCCGTCGGGGGTAAAGATCGGCTCGCCGCCGCTGGCGTCCGCCCCATGCGCGGCCTCGATCTCGAAGACCGACAGCACCTCGCGTACCGGGTTGTCCCTGATCTTCAGCCAGGCCGCCTTGTTCAGGAACTCCTTGTCGGCCTTGATCAGCCGCTCCAATCCCACTTCCTGCGGCCAGTATTCAGGGCTGTATTCCCGACCCCACGAGCCATAGCCCTTCTCGATCCGCAAGGACCCGAGCGCCCGGCTGCCCACCGGCCCGCCACCGATCTCACGCGCGGCTGCAATCAGCGCGGTGTAAAGCCTCACCTGATCCGCCTCGGCGCAATGCAGCTCCCAACCCAGATCGCCTGTGAAACTGACCCGGATCGCCAGGCAGGTCACGCCCGCCACCTCAATCGTGGCCGAGCGCATGAAGGGGAAGCCCTCGTTCGACAGATCGGCATTGGTCAGCCGCTGCAACATCTCGCGCGCCTTGGGCCCGGCCACGTTATAGCCCGCGATGCGGTTGGTCGCGACCTCGCATGTGGTGCCCTCGGGCAAGTCCACCATGTTGAAGAACCGCTGGTGATAGCGTTCGGCCATGCCCGAGCCCACCATCATATAGGTATCCTCGCTCGTCATGGTGATGGTGAAATCGCCCGCGATCCCGCCCCGCACGCCGATCAGCGGCGTCAGACAGGATCTGCCCACGACAGTGGGCACCCGGTTCGCCACCAGCCGGTCCAGCCAGTCGCGCGCGCCCGGCCCCTTGATCTCGTAATTGGCAAAGTTCGAGATGTCGATCACGCCCACCTGCTCGCGCAGCATGCGCACCTCGCGGCCCACCGGCTCCCACCAGTTCTGCCGGGTGAAGCCCACGGTCTCACTCACACCGGGCTGGTCCGCGAACCACAGCGGATGTTCCCAACCGCAGTTCATGCCGAACACCGCGCCCATCTGCTGTTGCATCTCATAGGCGGGTCGCACCCTTGCCGGCCGCCCGGCGCTGCGCTCCTCGTTGGGGAAATGGATGGCAAAGCGGTGGGTATACTGGTCCTGCACCCGCGCCTTGGTGAATTTCTTGTCGGCCCAGTCGCCGAACCGCGCCAGGTCCCAGGCAAACATGTCGTATTGCGGCTCGCCCTCGATCATCCATTGCGCCGCCAACAGGCCCAGACCCCCCGATTGCGAGAAGCCGGGAATGATGCCGCCACAGACGAAATAGTTTCGCAGTTCGGGCACCGGCCCCCACAACGCGCTCGAATCCGGCGACCAGATCATCGGCCCGTTGATCACCCGTTTCACCCCCGCCGTCGCCGCCAACGGCACCCGTTCGGTGGCGCGGATCACGTTGTCCATGATCCGGTCCAGATCGTCGGGGAACAGGTCATGGGCGAAATCCAGCGGCGTGCCATTCTCGGCCCAGAACTTCATATCCTTTTCATAGGCGCCGATCAGCAGCCCGTTGCCCTCCTGCCGGAAGTAGTATTCGCCATCCCGGTCCGCGATTGAAGGCAAGCGGCGGCCCAGTGCCGCCACCTCGGGGATCGCCTCGGTCACGAAATACTGATGCTCGGTTGGTTGCAGCGGCAGGGTGATCCCCGCCAGCGCCGCCACCTCGCGCCCCCACAGGCCCGCCGCGTTGACCACCCATTGCGTGTGAATGTCGCCCTTTTCGGTACGGACGATCCAGCTGCCATCGGGCTGGGGCTCGGTGCCGATCACCGGGCAGAACCGCTCGATCGTGGCGCCCATGGCGCGGGCTCCGGCGGCATAGGCATAGGTCACGCCCGAGGGGTCCACGTTGCCGCCATCGGGTTCGTACATGATACAGCGGATATCGTCGAACTGCGCCAGCGGGTGCAGTTCCTTGGCACGGTCCTTGTCGATCTCGTAGAAATTCAGCCCGTAATACCGCGCCTTGGCCTCTTGCAGCCGAAGCTGATGTTCCCGCGCCTCGGTCTGCGCCAGATAGAGCGAGCCCGCCTGGAACACGCCGCAGCCCTGCCCGGTCTCCTTCTCCAGCTCCTTGTACAGGTTCATCGTGTAATGCTGGATACGGGTAATGTTGTTGTTGTCGTGCAGCCCGTGGATATTCGCGGCCGCATGCCAGGTCGATCCGCTGGTCAGCTCGTCCCGCTCCAGCAACACGACATCGCGCCAGCCCAGCTTGGCCAGGTGATAAAGGATCGAGCAACCAACAAGACCGCCGCCAATCACGACGGCCTGGGCATGGGTTTTCATGGGGTGGATCTCCGTTCTGCCAGTGCAGAAACCCTAGCCGGAGGCGACGCGCACCACCCGCCAAATTTTTGATGTGCAGGGACCGGTTTTCGTTTTGCTTGCTCAGACAGTGGTTGCCCAAAGCGCCGGGCGCTGCCATGGCGCAGAGTTATCGGCCCTTTTCAGGGAGTTGAACCAAAACGATTTTTTTTAGGGGATATATGGTGCCCAGGAGAGGCACATAAGCCTTGTGCCTCCCTGCCCCATGCTGACCGCGTGTCGTCTAAAAGTCTCTATTTTATTGACGATTATTGTTTCAGGGTATTCCATCCTGTCCCGTTATGACCCATATCTTGTGGGTGGACGGAAAGGGGGACAGGATGGCCCGCACCCTGAACAAGCTGAACGACAAATCCGCCAAAGCGGCAGCGCCCGGCAAATACTCGGACGGCGGCGGCCTGTGGCTGAACAAGCGGCCTGACGGCGGTGCGCAATGGGTTCTGCGCGTCCATGTGCACGGACGCAGGCGCGAAATGGGGCTTGGCCCCTACCCTGAGGTATCGCTGAAACAAGCGAGGCAGGATGCCGAACAGGCCCGTGCGCTGGTGCGGCAGGGTTTGGACCCGATCAAGCAGCGGGAACGTCTGCGCCGCGAACAAGCGCGCAACATGCACCTGCTGGCGGATATCGCCCGCGATACCTTCGAAAGCCGCAAGGCGGAACTGAAAGGCGATGGAAAGGCGGGCCGCTGGTTCAGCCCTCTTGAAATCCATGTCCTCCCCAAGTTGGGCAAGGTGCCCGTGGCCGATCTGGACCAACAGGATATCCGCGACACGCTGGCCCCGATCTGGCACGACAAGGCCGATACGGCGCGAAAGGCGCTCAACCGCCTTAGCATCTGCCTGCGACACGCGGCGGCGCTGGGCTTGGACGTCGATTTGCAAGCCACTGACAAGGCGCGCGCCCTTCTGGGCAAACAGCGCCACAAGGCCCAACACATCCCTGCCCTGCCATGGCAGGACGTACCCGCCTTCTATCAAAGCTTGGACGGCGGCACGATTACGGAACTGGCCTTGCGCCTGCTTATCCTGACGGCGGCGCGGTCTGCGCCGATCCGGCATATCCACCTTGACCAAATCGACGGCGAAATCTGGACCATTCCGGCAGAAACCATGAAAGGCCGCAAGGATGCTACAAGCGAGTTTCGCATTCCCCTGTCAAAAGAGGCGCTGGGCGCGATTGAACAGGCAAAGCCCTTTGCCCGCGACGGTTTCCTTTTTCCTAGCGTCCGTAAGGGTGTCATTTCCGACATGACCATGAGCAAATTCATGGGACGGCGCGGAATGTCGGAACGCCCGCATGGTTTCCGGTCCAGCTTCCGCGACTGGGTGGCCGAAACGCAAAGCGTGCCCTTTGAAGTGGCTGAAACGGCGCTAGGTCACGTCACTGGCGGTGCGGTGGAACGGGCATATCGCCGCACGGATTATCTGGAACAGCGGCGGGCGCTCATGGAGCGGTGGGCAGTGTTGGTGACGAAGCGTGAAGACAATGTGCTCAGGTTAACCAGATGAGAGTGGTCAACCCCGAAGTAATGACCTTGGAGCAATCCATAGAACACTGGAAAGACGTCCTAAGCGAATATGACACCGCGCACGACGAATTCATGGCTACTTATCCAAAATCAGCCGGTGCTGTCCTCGAACCACACCGGAAAGCAGCCAAGCTTTTGTGGAAATCTGCCTCTCACCTACTGCGGGAGTACGCTCGAGTGAAGACGCAATATGGATACACTTTGGAGCCAATGCCCTTTGTTCTATTTAATCAGTTAGCGCTCTACCTAGACGATCTGGGTAGCGGAATCATGCCAGAGATATTTGAGAAAGCGCGTGATGATGGACGGGCATACAACAACTTTCACCGAACGCTAATCGCAAAGGCAGTCTATTTTCTAAAGGCCGTTGAAGCAGGTGAAATAGAGTGTCGTGCGCCAACAAAGACGGTCGCGAGACACTTCAACGTCACTGAGCAGACAGTACGCAACTGGAAAAGAAGAGCGGAAGAGTTCTGCCATGATATCCGTCGCCCACACGTCGGGATGCTAATTCAGGCGATGGAAGACGCCGGGCGCAAGTATTCTGTTCTCGGGCGCGGTGCGCCCAGCCCGAATAACTAACCCCAATCCAAAACCTGTTCTGGGTTTGGTCCCCAGATCAACCACTCTACTCTAAGTTTGGCGCACCACGGCCTTTCGGTGCGCACAGTGGTTTGAAGCGGGCCGCGCACCCCAGAAATGGGGATACAATGAAATACCTGACCTTCAGTGACCTTCAGGCCAAACTCGGTGGACGTGGTCGCACCACCATTTACCGCGATGTTGATTTGGGCCGCTTGCCCAAGCCCGTGAAAATCGGCGGACGCCTATATTGGGTCGAATCTGATGTAGACGCCGCTATCGCGGCAATCGCGGGCTAAGACCCGCTCAACCCTTCCACGCGGACGCGGGGCAGATTGAGCGGGAATATATCTTCCAGGATATCCCTACTACATACGCCCAGCGCCTTCGTGGATCAAGCATGGAGGCCATCATGGCTGACAAGACCGACTGGGGCGAAGCTCCGTTCACCATTCATCGCGATAATGCCGAACCGCTGCAAATTCTGGTCGCAGGCCGGGACCGCTGGGCGTTAGAATGCCTGATAGCGGCAGGGCGAAAGGGCTGCACGCCCATCGACACCCCCGGCCCACGCTGGTCGGCATACGTGTTCAACCTGCGCGCGCTGGGCGTCGATATCGAGACCATCCACGAGGCGCATGGCGGCCCGTTCAAGGGCACGCACGCGCGATACGTCCTACGCAGCCGCGTAGGGCGCGCCAGCGGCGCGGAGGCGGCATGATGACCCGCCTTCAAATCCTGTATCTGCGCCGCCTGCACGGGTTGACCGAGGCGCAGGCCCATGCGCTGGCCGTCCTGATCTGGGGGATAGGCGGATGAGTGCCGGGAGCAAAGCGGCAACCGAGGGTCGGGCTTCACGCCCGGCCACCATGTCGATGATGGCGCGCGATGCCAAGCCCGCACACAAGAAGGCGGCCAATGCGCTGGGCTACGCCCTGATGCTGGACACATCCGATGCATGGCTTGCCGCATCGGTGGTTTGGCAGGCCCGTCTGACGCCACAGGAAGCCGCTACAGCGGCCTGGGCGGCCTTGCGGGCAACCGACCCTGACTTGGCCCAGATGGTCGCCACAGCGGCGCTGGGCGGGGCTGGGATGCCCCTTCCGACCCTGGAGGACGTCATGGCCGATGCGGGCTGGTGGGCCGACCTGGCAACGACAGAGGAACGCGCGGCCTATGCCGTCGCTTGCTTCAACCGGTTCTCCCCGATTGAGCGTGCAGACTTCCTGGAATTCATAAGAGGCCGACAATGAGCAGTCAGGGAAATCGTTTCGAGAAGTTTGCGGAAAAGGACCACCACAGCCGGGACAACAACGCTGAATGGCTGACAGGCCGCGCGGGCGATTTGCAGGCGGCCATGCAGCCCCTGGACAGCATCAAACCCGTCCTGTCGTCGCGCTACCTGGTGAAAGGCTGGTTGGACCGGTGCGCATCGTCTGTGGTCTATGGCGAAAGCAACGCGGGCAAGACCTTCTTCGCGTTGGACCTGTCGATGCACGTCGCGGCGGGTGAGTCTTGGCACGGGGCCAAGGTGCCGCCTGCATCCGAACTGTTTGGCTGCGTCGTCTATGTCGCGGGCGAAGGCGGATCGGGGATGAATAATCGCATCGAAGCCTTCCGGAAGGAGAACCCCGACCTGACCCGGCAGGCCGAAGACCGGCATGGGTTCATTCTTCTTCCGACTATGCTGGACCTGTGCGGCGAGAGCGATGCCGTGGAACTGGTGAAGGCGTTTAGCACCCTACGCGCGCGGATCGGGCTGGTCATCATCGACACCCTCGCCCGCACTATGGGCAACGGTGACGAAAACACGGCCCGCGACATGGGGGCCTTCGTCCGAAGCCTGGACCAAATCCGCAACGCCACTGGCGCGCATATCATGGTCATTCACCACACCGGCAAGGACGCCTCGAAAGGCGCACGAGGCAGCGGTAGTCTGCGCGCGGCTGTGGATACCGAAATCTACCTGGCCCGCACCGGTCCGGTCATCATGGCCGAGACGCGCAAGCAACGGGATATGCCGACCGGCAGGGTCTTCGCCTATGTGCTGCGCGACGTGGCAATCGGGGAAGATGAAGACGGCGAACCGGTCACGTCAGCGGTGGTCGAGCCGACCGAACCGGTGAAGCTGGCCCCGCGCCTGAGTGCCCAGCAAAAAATCGCCATCCAAGCACTGGACGACGCCCTGGCGGTCAAGGGCGAGAAGAAGTGCAGCGAGTATTTCCCGAGAAACAGGCGCTGTGTGTCTCTGCAGGTCTGGCGAGAATTCTGCGACCTGCATGGCCTGTCGGACGGTGATAGCGAGAGCGCTCAGCGCAAGGCGTTCCACGCCGTCAAGAAGGCCCTGCACACCAAGGAAATCATCCGCATCTTTGATGACTGGGTGTGGCGCTGCGATGAGTGACCGTTAAGTATTTCACCGCACCCTTAGGGTTTTGAGGAGGAGCGGATATGTCGCTAACGACTGCTCAAGCCCGTTACGCCCGTTACGCACTGTTACCATTCACGCACCGTAACGCGGTCATGCTGCCGTTACATCCGTTACCACCCCCTATAGGGGGTAACGGTGGTAACGCTGACCCTGCTAACTCGAAGGTAATCGAGCATTTGACCGTTTAGTTTAGAACTGGGTCATAATTTCGCATTGCAGGTAGACACCGTCTTCATAGGAATACCGAAACTCACCTTCCTCCAGACCCGAACAAGGGATGCCAAAGGACGGTTGTGCCTCTGGGTTAAGAACTCGTTTTTCAGAGACAAAATCACACAGGTACCTGTCACGGCATTCGAACCGATCAAGCCGGACGATGCCGCATTCGCCTCGGGGGCCGCCGTTGGATATCACCCAGCGGGTGTCCGATACCTTCTCGAAGGTTTCAGACCACTCATTCACGAACAGCTTGCATGTTCGGGCCTCCTTCTGAACTTCAAGCCGGATAATCGCTTCTAGAGCGTCGATTGAACGCTCGTCGCATAGGCGTACAATCGTTTCAGCCAGCCTTGATAAATCGTCAATTTCTCTGGGGTCGCTGTTCGCCGCTTGCCTTCGAAATTCATCCACATCGAATTCTCTTCGTGCCTCCGCAGATAGTTTATCAAGGATGGCGGTTGCAACTTCTTCATCGCCGGAGGCTATTAGTCTCATTGCTTCTATGGAGGCCTTCATCATTGGATCCAACTCGTGGCAAAACTCGTCGAACTCCTCTGAGTCGCTTAGTTGTTCCGCCGCTGCCGCAACCCTCTTGGCCACCTCTTTTTGCACGTTCTCCGGCTTGACCTTCAATGACATGGACGTTTGCGTGAAGTTGCATTCCCACTGCCCGGATGATTGTTCTGAGCACCTGTATGAGAGAAAATCATTCTCCACGCCAACAAGTTGCCCGAAGGATGGTTCGGCAAGAACTGGGTGAAAAGCGAAGGCTAGCAGTATGGAAAGAAACCACGCGCGAAGCGAACACATCCCAAACACTTCCTAAACTCCATGCGTTGCCGTTAGTTCACGCAGATCAGTTGCAGGTTTCACACCAGAACTTGCACCCATTTGGCCAGACGCGTGCCAAACCCTCATCCACGAGGATTTCACCTACATGCCGTCCATTTGAACGCAAAACAGCAAGCGTTCGTTCGTATCTGTCCTTGCCGCGTCGCTCCAAAGTGATTGTCGTCGTATTGAACAACTCGACCAAGCGCGCTGTTGCTTTGGCGGCTAGTTTGCGCTCGAAATCCCCGCCGCACATGTTGGTCGTTGGTTCAGGTGTGTCATAATCCATCGCACGGATTTTCTCTCCCTCCCACCAGAAAGTGTCTCCATCCACGATGCAGGTCACGCGCGGGCCCAATCCGCAGACGTCAACAGCATGGGTCGCAGACGGAAGAAAAAGTAACGTAAATATTAGAGGTCTAAGCATGAAATAACCTCGTACCAAGGCACGATGGCGCCTACAAATTTAGTTAGCACAAATCCGAAGAACTAACTTTTACAGTGCGCTACACTTTAACATTTCTTATCATTTTTTGGCGAGAACTGGAACGAAATAAAGGTGGTTTCGGAAGTGACTGATGGATCGATGGAACTCGAAAAGTACCACAAGGAAGTACATTGGGAGACCAGCAAACGGTGCATCAAAGAGCACGATGCCTGAGGAAAACAGGCGCAGACCTCAAGGCTGCGCGCATCTAAGCCGGTTTTTCATAACGGGAACTGGCCCGACGCTCCGGGCTGTCTCACAAGGCGCTTCAATACTGGGAAAACAAGCCAAGGCTGGACCCGACTGCCCACGGCCTGAGGGCTATCTTTAAGGCCCTAGGCATAAAAGATGGCGAATTATTGGAGCAGTACGCGCGCACGTGTCATGGGGTCTTAGGCCCAAGGGCCTCTGAACGCCTCTTGCACGAAATAGCGCCAGGCATGTCACAGGCATTGCGCAAGCGGTTGGCCTATGGCCGCGTAGTCTGCGGTTCCAAGACCCGTAAGGGCCACCCCTGCCGGGCAAAGTCCGAGCCTGGGCGGACAGGTGCCGGTTTCACGGCGGCCTCAGCACTGGCCTCAGAACGCCTGAAGGAAGGGCACGGATGGCATTGCGACAGACGACCGGGTTCGTCGAGAGCCTCCTGCGGCTGATCGGTCTCGACTGGACGGTGCCAGACTTCAGCACCCTGTCCCGCCGCCAGAAGAGCCTGGCC
>NZ_JBXWRD010000043.1:0-36616 GCF_059612725.1 Ruegeria sp. YKSF070
CTTGAAAAGAAGATAGCTAAACCGGCTCTCGGATTCGGTCTCGCGTCGGGTCTGCATGCGGTTGCGCAAGGCAAAGCCTTCGATCAGTGCGGGCAGCAGCACCTCGGCCATTGTCGAAGAGCCGCTGAGCGCCAGTTCCGCCACGAAATCGGTGAGGTTGGGGCAAGCCGGGCCATCACAGGTCACCCCCGATCCGTCCACCGTCAGTTCGCCGAACCGGGTTTCGACGCGATAGAATTCTCCGTCGAAGCCAAGCAGATTGCCGCTGATCTCGACCTTGCCATCATGCGAGGTGAGGGTGATGTCCTGAGCGGTGGCCGGGAGGGCCGGGAAAACGTAAAGTGCGGCGAAAGCCGCCGCACGAAGCCAATTCATGTGAAACCTGAAAATTGCCTGCGGATTACCTGGCGGCGATCTTCAGGTCTTCGACCAGATTATTCAACACCAGAAAATCACCGGCAGCCGAACAATCTGGCATGGACATGTTCAGATCATGGGTTGTGAGCGACCCGGTCCCGCGCAGTTCCAGCGATTGGGCCGAAATCTCGCGCCCACAATTGCTGGCCGTCACCTCGGCCTCGATCGATAGGGTGATGGTGCCTGCGGTGTCGCTCTCGCCAGAGGGATAGCTGTAGATTTCGGCCAGTTGCGGCTCCAGCGTGTCGGGTTCACCCAGCCGGATCACCTGGCCGACCCCGCCGGCTGATGCTTCGGACCAGACATGGCCGGTCTCGCCATAACCGGCGCCGAACTCGCGGGCATGCAGCTGAAAGCCCGCAGCGCCAGACCATTGCACCACGACCCGGTCGATCTGGTCGAGACCCTCGACGGAGCTCATGGCGACAGCGCCGCGGCCGTTCTGGAAGGCCACGACAAACACAGCGGTTTCGGACAAAGCCGGGACAGTCACCGACAGATTGCCGACATCGTCAGTCGTATCTGTGAAGATCAAGCCGCTGTGATGTACCGTAACGCGTTGGTTACTGTAGCAGGCGGCGTTGACGCTGAGCGCGACGCTGGCCATGGGTGCGGGAGCGGCGGTCGCCGTGATCGCGCAGCCCAGTTGCGGCTCGTCCGGGTCGCTTGGCGCGTCGGGCAGCAGAATGTCCCGTGCTGGGAGGGGTATTGCGCCTTCCAACGACGGTTCCGGCAGGCGGCGGGGCTGTTCCAGGGCGGGTTGCGCAGATGTAAGCTTGATCGCATCCAACTCGAACAAGGCGTAGTCATCCACATCTGATGCGCCCGACGGTTTCAGAACCGATTGCTGGATAAGCGATTTGCGTGCCGCAACCTGCTGCGTTTCGCGCGCGGCGTTCTGCTGCATCAGAAATCCGATCAGCGCCGCGCAAAGAACGGTCCCGCCAGCTGTCAGAATCTTGCGTCTTTGTGCCATAACCACACTCCATCGCCCATTGGTCCGCGAGGAGTGTCGTTATAGAAGGCGGCCAGTTTATGGCCGCCGGGGGGAGTCATTGTGGCGGGGGCCTCAGGCCAGCCGCCCGTGGCAATGCTTGAATTTCTTGCCAGACCCGCAGGGGCACAGATCGTTGCGCGAGGGGTTGCCCCATGTGCTGGGGTCGTCCTCGACAAAGCCGGGGCGTGCATCGCCCGAAGCCTTGGCCTCGGCAACTGCTTCGGCCTGCTCTGCCGCCTGTTCGGCCTGATTCTGCTGGGCCAACATCTGCGCCATCATCTGGCGTTGTTCCTCTTCGCTCAGCATGCGAATGCGGGACAATTGCTGTGTGACGGTCTCGCGAAGGCTATCCAGCAATCCTTCGAACAGCTGAAAGCTTTCGGTCTTGTATTCGTTCAGCGGATCGCGCTGCGCATAGCCCCGGAATCCGACGACCGAGCGCAGGTGTTCCAGCTTGAGCAGGTGCTCGCGCCATTTGCTGTCGATGGTCTGCAACAGCACCTGCTTCTCGATGTTGCGCATGTTCTCGGGTCCGAAATCGGCGGCCTTTTGCGTCATGTATTCGCCCGAGGCCTTGATCAGGCGTTCGCGGATTTCATCGTCATCCACGCCTTCTTCGGCGGCCCATTCGATGACAGGAACGTCGATACCCAGCTTTTCGATAACGGCGGCATAAAGGCCTTGGGTATCCCACTGGTCGGCATAGGTCTTGGGCGGCATGTATTGGTCGATCAGGTCGTCTATCACCTGCTCGCGCATGTCGGCGACCACATCCGACAGATCCTCGGTCGCCATGATCTCGCGCCGCTGGTTGAAGATCACCTTGCGCTGATCGTTCATCACGTCGTCGAATTTCAACACGTTTTTACGCATGTCGAAGTTGCGGCCCTCGACCTTGGCCTGGGCGCGTTCGAGCGACTTGTTCACCCAGGGGTGGACGATCGCCTCCCCTTCCTTCATGCCCAGCGTGGTCAACACCTTGTCCAGCCGTTCCGAGCCGAAGATACGCATCAGGTCGTCTTCCAGGCTGAGGTAGAACACCGTACGGCCCGGGTCGCCCTGACGGCCCGAGCGACCGCGCAGCTGGTTGTCGATGCGACGGCTTTCATGCCGCTCCGAGGCCATCACATAAAGGCCGCCGGCATCCAGTACCTTTTGCTTTTCCTCGGCGTGGCGGGCTTCCTCGGCGGCGCGAAGCTCTGCTGGGTCGGCCTCGGGGTTTTCGGCCAAGGCGGCCAGAACCTTCATCTCGACATTGCCGCCCAGCTGGATGTCGGTGCCGCGACCGGCCATGTTGGTGGCGATGGTCACCGCGCCATAGCGGCCGGCCTCGGCCACGATCTGCGCCTCGCGCTCGTGCTGACGGGCGTTCAGGACGTTGTGTTCGATGCCTTCCTTGGTCAGCATCTGGCTCAGCATCTCGGACTTTTCGATCGAGGTGGTGCCGAGCAGAACAGGCTGGCCCTTTTCATGCGCCTTCTTGGTCTCGGCAATCATGGCGGCGTATTTCTCGGCCGCGGTGCGATAGACTTGGTCGTCCTCGTCCTTGCGCGCGATCGGTTTGTTGGTCGGAACCTCGACGACACCCAGACCATAGATCTCGGCAAATTCCTCGGCCTCGGTCAGGGCTGTACCGGTCATGCCCGAAAGCTTGTCGTAAAGGCGGAAGTAGTTCTGGAAAGTCACACTGGCCAGCGTCACGTTCTCGGGCTGGATCTGTGCGTTCTCTTTGGCCTCGATCGCTTGGTGCAGGCCATCGGACAGACGGCGGCCCGGCATCATGCGGCCGGTGAATTCGTCGATCAGCACAACCTCACCATCGCGCACGATGTAATCCTTGTCGCGCTGGAACAGCTTGTGCGCGCGCAGACCCTGGTTGACGTGGTGCACGATGGTCGTGCTTTCGGGATCATAGAGCGACTGACCCTCGGGCAGCAGGCCACGCGCGACCAGTTGCGCTTCGAGGAACTCGTTGCCTTCGTCGGTAAAGGTGACGTTGCGGGTTTTTTCGTCCAGTTCGAAATGATCGTCCGAAAGCGAGGGCAGCAGCGCGTCGATGGCGACATAGAGATCCGAGCGATCCTGCGCAGGACCCGAGATGATCAGCGGCGTGCGCGCCTCGTCGATCAGGATCGAGTCGACCTCGTCCACGATCGCGAAATTGTGCTGCTTCTGATAGACCTCGCTCAACTCGCCCTTCATGTTGTCGCGCAGATAGTCGAAGCCAAGCTCGTTGTTGGTGGCATAGGTGATGTCGCTTTGATAGGCGGCCATCTTCTGGTCATCGGGCTGGCCGGACCAGATCACGCCGGTCGTCATGCCCAGCGCGCCAAACACCTTGCCCATCCATTCCGAGTCGCGTTTGGCCAGGTATTCGTTCACCGTGACCACATGCACACCCTTGCCGGTCAGCGCGTTCAGATAGGCGGGAAAGGTGGCGACCAGCGTCTTGCCCTCGCCCGTCTTCATCTCGCTGATATTGCCCTGATGCAGGAACATGCCGCCCATCAGCTGGGTGTCAAAGGCGCGCAGGCCCAGGGCCCGCTTGGCGGCTTCACGGCAGTTGGCAAAGGCCTCGGGCAAGAGCGCATCCAGGCTTTCGCCGTCCAGCGCGCGTTCGCGCAGTTCGTCGGTCTTTTGCTTCAGCCCCTCGTCGGTAAGCTTGGCAAATTCCTCTTCCAGCGCGTTGATCTGGGCGACCACCGGGCGGGTTGCCTTGATCTTGCGGTCATTCGGCGTTCCGAACACCTTTTTGGCAAGCGTTCCAAGTCCCAGCATGTGCACTCCAGCGGATTTGTTCTGTCATGGTTACGACAGGCTTGTCCGCCTTGCGCGCAACCCATAGATACGGGGGGTGAAGGCGGTCCTGTCAAAGGCTTCAAGCGATGTAAGCGGCAGGGTCCAGAGTGTCAACGCCGCGCCCCGTTGCGGCCTGGAAATAGGATGAATCAATGCCCAAAGGTCTCACAATCTTGCCATCGCTGGCGCTTGCGCTGGTGCTGGCCCTGCCGGTCGCGGCCGAGACAAAGGCCGAGGCGGACACGGTTGTGGCCCGCGTCAATGGCGAAGAGATCACGTTGGGTCACATGATCGTCGCGCGTGCCTTGCTGCCGCAGCAGTATCAGCAACTGCCCGACGATGTGTTGTTCGAAGGTATCCTGGACCAGCTGGTGCAGCAGACACTGTTGAAACAGCAACAGACGGGTGAGACCCCGAAACAGGTCGTGTTGTCGCTGGAGAACGAGGAGCGCTCGTTGCTGGCGGGTGAGACCATCGAAGAGATCATGGCCGCCGCCACCACCGACGAGGCGATCCAGTCGGCCTATGACGCGCAATATGCCGACGGGTTCGGTGGCGAGGAATACAATGCCTCGCATATCCTGGTCCCGTCCGAGGACGACGCCAAGGCCGTCAAGGAGCTGCTCGACAACGGCGCCGATTTCGCCGCCACCGCCAAGGAGAAATCCACCGGTCCGTCCGGGCCCAATGGCGGTGCGCTGGGCTGGTTCGGAGCGGGCGCGATGGTGCCGGAATTCGAACAGGCGGTCGTGGCGCTGAACGCGGGCCAGATCTCGGACCCGGTGCAGACCCAGTTCGGCTGGCACGTGATCATCCTCAATGACAAGCGCAAGTCCGAGGCCCCGCCGCTGGACGAGGTGCGCGACGAACTGGCCGGACGCATCCAGCAGGATGCCATCGACGCGCGATTGGCCGAGCTGACCAAGGACAGCGAGATTGAAAAGCCCGATCTGAACGGGATCGAACCCGGCGTGCTGCGGCAGCTGGAACTGGTGCAGGAGTAAGGCCGAAATGGCGAAGATCACCAAGGTTTCCCCTTTGGCCCCGGCCACGTTTCCGATGCTGCCCGTCATCGACGGTGTGCAGCTGGCCAGTATCGCGGCCGGGGTGCGCTATCAGGGTCGCACCGATGTGATGCTGGCGGTGTTGGCTCCGGGTACCTCGGTTGCCGGGGTGTTCACCCGGTCGGCCACCCGCTCGGCGCCGGTGCTGGACTGTCAGGCCAAGATCGGCGGCGCCAGCAACGGACCGGCCGCGATCCTCGTCAATTCAGGCAACTCCAACGCGTTTACAGGCCATTACGGCCAGACTTCGGTGGCCGAGGTGACGCAGGCGGTGGCAGATGTGACAGGTGTGCCGGTTGAACGGGTCTTTACCTCGTCCACCGGGGTGATCGGCGAGCCGATGAAACACGAGCGTATCGTGGCCAAGCTGGGCGATCTGAACGCGGCGCTGAACCCCGACGCGCTGGAGGATGCCGCCCGCGCCATCATGACCACCGACACCTTTCCCAAGGGTGCCAGCCGGACCGTCGGGATCGATGGCAAGATGGTCAAGATCGCCGGGATCGCCAAGGGCTCGGGCATGATCGCCCCGGATATGGCGACAATGCTGGTCTATATTTTTACCGATGCCCGCGTCGAACAAAGTGCGTTGCAGGCGATGCTGTCGGCGATGACCGACCGCACCTTCAACTGCATCACCGTGGACAGCGACACCTCGACCTCGGACACGCTTCTTCTGTGTGCGACGGGGGCCTCGGGTGTGGATGCGACGGGCAATGCCGAATTCGCCGCCGCGCTGGAAGAGGTGATGCTGGTCCTCGCGCAGCAAGTGGTACGTGACGGTGAAGGCGCCACCAAATTCGTTGAGATCCGGGTGACAGGCGCGGTCAGCGATACCGATGCCAAGGTGCACGGTCTGGCGATTGCCAACTCGCCGCTGGTCAAGACCGCGATAGCGGGCGAAGACCCGAACTGGGGCCGGGTGGTGATGGCGATCGGCAAATCGGGCGCCGCAGCTGACCGCGACCTGCTGAGCATCTCGTTCGGCGATATCTTGGTGGCCGAAAAGGGCTGGGTCAGCCCGGGTTACCGTGAGGAGGAAGCCGCTGCCTATATGAAAGGGCAGGAGTTGGTCATTGGTGTCGATCTGGGCCTGGGGACAGGCAAGTCCACCGTCTGGACCTGCGATCTGACCCACGGATATATCGAGATCAACGCGGATTACCGCTCGTGAAAACCGTTCTCGTTTCCGCCGTCGCGCTGATCGACGTGGATGGCCGGGTGCTGCTGGCGCAGCGCCCGGAAGGCAAGGCGATGGCCGGTTTGTGGGAGTTTCCCGGCGGCAAGGTCGAACCCGGCGAGACGCCCGAACTGGCGCTGATCCGCGAGCTGCACGAGGAACTGGGGATCAATACCTGGGCCTCGTGCCTGGCGCCACTGACCTTTGCCAGCCACAGCTATGATGATTTCCATTTGCTGATGCCGCTGTTTGCCTGCCGCAAGTGGGAGGGGATTCCGCAATCTCGCGAAGGGCAGGCGCTGACATGGGTGCGTGCAAACGAACTGCGCAACTACCCGATGCCAGCTGCGGATATCCCGTTGATCCCGATCCTGCGCGACTGGTTGTAACGGATTTTGTCACACTTCTTACATCTTGACGTTTGGTCATTTCTACAAATTTGGTCTTCGTAGCAGATATTTAGCCGAGGTAATGCCGACTATGCCGTGATGAATACGGTTTTTCGGTCAATTCTTGTGTGATTTTCGACCCCTGATAGTGTATGTCTGGCGTGCCGGTTTCAGCGGAGCCAGACATCAGTCTCCGGGCCGTTTTTGCGGGCAAACATTGGCGCCAGATGCGACGGTTGCATCAGATCGGGTCGGTAGTTCTCGACGGGTATCCGGCGCAGGTGTGCAGCATGGCAACCAATCCACAGCGCGATGTGGGACGTTCGAGAGTTTAAAGACCACCACTCACACGGGTCTTGAGGGCAAGAAGAGGCATGGGGCCTTTTCTTGCCTCTTTTTTTGGTCGGGTCCCGACTATCACGCGGACAATCTTGCGGACAACAATGAAAAAGGGGCGGCCCTCACGAGCCGCCCCATCAGTCTGTTTTCCGTCTCCGATCAGGTCAGCGACCGGGTGACTTCCTCGCGCTCGAAGATCTCGATCACATCGCCGGGGCGGATATCGTCGTAGTTTTCAAAGGCCATGCCGCATTCCTGGCCAGACTGCACTTCGGACACTTCGTCCTTGAAGCGCTTGAGGGTTTTCAGCGTGCCTTCGTGGATCACCACGTTGTCGCGGAGCAGACGCACACCGGCAGAGCGGCGGGCGACACCTTCGGTGACCAGACAACCGGCGACCTTTCCGACGTTGGAGACCTTGAACACCTCTTTAATATTCGCGTAGCCGATGAAGTTCTCGCGAATTTCCGCGCTCAGCAGGCCGCTCGCGGCCGCTTTCACATCGTCGACCAGGTCGTAGATCACCGAATAGTACCGGATTTCGACGCCCTTCTGGTTGGCGGTGTTGCGTGCGGAGGCATTGGCGCGGACGTTGAAGCCCATGATCGGCGCGCCGGATGCTTCGGCCAGGCCAACATCGGTCTCGGTGATGGCACCGACGCCCGAATGCAGTACGCGCACGCGCACCTCGTCGTTGCCGATCTTTTCCATCGCCTGAACGATCGCCTCGGCAGAGCCCTGCACGTCGGCTTTCACCAGGATCGGCAGCTCGGCGACATTCTCGTCCGCCTTGGCCTTGGCCATCAGCTGTTCCAGCGTGGTGGCGGCACCGGCGGCGGCGCGCTTGTCTTTGGCGACCTGGGCGCGGTATTCCGCGATCTCGCGGGCCTGTGCCTCGGTCGAGGTCACGTTCAGAACGTCGCCTGCCTCGGGGGTGCCGTTGAGGCCCAGAACCTCGACAGGCACTGAAGGACCGGCTTCGGTGACGCGCTCACCCTTGTCGTTGATCAGGGCGCGGACCTTACCGTACTGCTCACCCACCACAAAGATGTCGCCTTGGCGCAGCGTGCCCTTCTGGATCAGCACGGTCGCAACCGGGCCACGGCCCACATCCAGCTGTGCTTCGATCACGGCGCCCTGTGCGGGGCGGTCGGGGTTGGCCTTGAGTTCCAGGATCTCGGCCTGCAGTGCGATCGCTTCGAGCAGCTCGTCCAGACCTTCGCCAGTCTTGGCCGAAACTTCGACATCCTGCACTTCGCCCGACATCGCCTCGACCACCACTTCGTGCTGAAGCAGGTCGGTGCGCACCTTGGTCGGGTTCGCCTCGGGTTTGTCGATCTTGTTGATCGCCACGATCATCGGCACGCCGGCGGCCTTGGCGTGGTTGATCGCCTCGACTGTCTGCGGCATCACCGCGTCATCGGCGGCGACAACCAGAACCACGATATCGGTCACCTGAGCACCGCGCGAGCGCATCGAGGTAAAGGCCGCGTGGCCCGGCGTATCGAGGAAGCTGAGCGTCACGCCGCTGTCGGTTTTTACCTGATAGGCGCCGATATGCTGAGTGATGCCTCCGGCCTCGCCCGACACCACCTTGGTGTTGCGGATCGCATCCAGCAGCGAGGTTTTCCCGTGGTCGACATGGCCCATGATGGTGATGACGGGCGGACGCGGCTTGAGGTCCTCTTCCTTGTCCTCGATATCCGAGATAACGTCTTCCACATCGGAATCCGAAACCCGGACCACCTTGTGGCCGAATTCCTCGATAATCAGTTCGGCGGTGTCGGCGTCGATGGTCTGGTTCTGAGTGACCATCATGCCCATCTTCATCAGTTCCTTGACCACATCGGCCACACGCTCGGCCATGCGGTTGGCAAGTTCGGAAACCACGATCGCCTCGGGCAACTGAACCTCGCGGATCACCTTTTCGCGCTCGGCGGCGCTGCCCATGGCTTTTTGCCGGGCGCGCTCCTGCTTGCGCTTCATCGCGGCCAGTGATTTCTGGCGCCCGCCCTCACCGTCGGTGACTTGGCTGAGCGTCAATTTGCCCGAGCGGCGTCCGTCCTGACGGCCTTTGCCACGGGTCTGGCGCTGCTCTCGTTCGCGGTCGCGGTCGACCCGGCGGGCATTGTCGCCGCTGTCGGGGCGGGCAGAGGCCGGCGCACGCTCGGCGCTGCGTTCGGGCTTGGGGGCTTCCTGCTCGGCCGCGGCACGCGCGGCGGCGCGCTTGGCCTCTTCTTCCGCTTCGAGGCGCTGACGCTCCTCTTCCTCGGCCTTTTCGCGGGCACGCTGCTCGGCTTCGCGCTGTTCGCGCTCCTTGGCCTCTTGCTCGGCCCGGCGGCGCTCACGCTCTTCGGCGCGCGCCTTCTCCTCGGCCTCGCGCTGTGCAGCCTCTTCGGACTCGCGGGCCTTGGCGGCCTTGAGCGCGTTCAGCCGGCGCTCCATCTCGGCGTCGGAAATCCCTGCGGGGCGGCGCGAAGGGTCTCCGGCCGGCGAAGAACCACCGGCGCTCGGCTTTCCGGCGCCGGGCTTGGGGACCACCACGCGCTTGCGCTTGGTTTCCACCACGACATTCTTGGTCCGTCCGTGGCTGAAACTCTGTTTCACGTTCCCGGGGCGGGAACCACGCAGACCCAATGTCTTTTTGCCGTCAGTATCGCTCATAAAGCTTCTTACCCTTCCGCGCGGCCCTTGCCGCCGTCATCCGTTTTGCGCATTCCACGAAGGCGTTGCGCTTCCTCTACAACACGTTTGGCGAGTCCACCAGAGGCCAGCGCCGCATGTATCACTGTTTGGCGGCCAAAAGCCATGCCCAATTCATCCGCAGTGAGCCAACCAATGTATTTGCCGAAATGCGGCGTGCTCAGTTTGGTCTTGCCTCGGCCCGATCCGTCCGAGGCTTGGATCAGGACCTGCGCCTCTTCCTTGTCGAGCCAGGTCTTGACCTTTTCGTATCCCGCGACCGCGTCGCCGGATTTGCGCGCCAGACTGAGCAGGTCGACAACGCGGCGGACCAGTTGTCGCTCGACCTCGTCCACCAGCCCGTCGGGCACCTGCACCTGCTGTTTCAGGCCGCGAGCAAAGAGTTTCTTGTCCACGGCTTTTTGCAGCGTGTCCCGGTCTGCGGCCACATAGGTGCCGCGTCCGGGCAGTTTGCCCGCGATATCGGGCACCAGTTGCCCGTCGGGGCCGGCCACGAAACGGATAAGCCCGTATCTAGGCCGTGCCTCGCCCGTGGCAATGCACTTGCGCTCGGGACCTTCGGTCCGGTCTTTATGTGCACCGCCACGTGTCATGCGTTATCTCCGTCGGCCCGGAATCAGGCCTCGGCCTCCTCGTCGGTTGCGGTTTCGCCCTCGTCGGTCTCTTCCGCCTCTTCGAGCAGTTCTGTCGGATCCACCCAGCCCAACATGACGCGGGCGGTCATCACCATATCCTGCGCATCTTCCAGCGAAACGTCGAAGGGTTCCAGAATACCGTCATCCTTGACCCGCTGACCGTCGACCGTGGTCCAGCCACCGGCCAGCTCCCAGTCGGCACAGGTCGCGAAATCTTCCAGCGTCTTGACGTCGTCCTTGGCCAATGCCTCGACCATTTGGGGTGTCAGGCCCTCGAATTCAATAAGGCTATCCTCGGCTCCCAGGGCGCGGGCATTGTCCAGCGCCGCCTTGGCCTGTGCCTCGAGATAGTCTCGGGCACGGGCCTGAAGCTCTTCGGCGGTGCCTTCGTCGACCCCGTCGATCACCAGAAGCTCGTCAAGCTCGACATAGGCGACCTCTTCGAGATTGGTGAAGCCTTCGGAGACCAGCAGCTGGGCAAAGAACTCGTCCAGATCGAGGGTTTCCATGAACAGCGCGGTGCGGCTCTCGAATTCCTTCTGACGGCGCGCCGATTCCTCGGCCTCGGTCATGATGTCGATGTCCAGACCTGTCAGCTGCGACGCAAGGCGCACGTTCTGGCCCCGACGACCGATGGCCAGGCTCAGCTGCTCCTCGGGGACCACGACCTCGATCTTGCCGGCTTCTTCGTCCAACACCACCTTCGACACCTCGGCCGGTTGCAGCGCGTTCACCAGGAAGGTCGGCTGATCCTCGTTCCACGGGATGATGTCGATCTTTTCGCCCTGCAGCTCGTTGACAACGGCCTGCACGCGGCTGCCGCGCATACCCACACAGGCGCCGACCGGGTCGATCGAGTTGTCATAGGAGATCACGGCGATCTTGGCGCGGCTGCCTGGGTCTCGGGCCACGGCCTTGATCTCGATGATGCCGTCATAGATTTCCGGCACTTCCATCTTGAACAGTTCGGCCATGAATTCCGGCGCGGTGCGCGACAGGAAGATTTGCGGCCCGCGCGGCTCGCGGCGCACGTCCTTGATGTAGCAGCGGATACGGTCGTTGGGGCGATAGCTTTCGCGGCCGATCTTTTCGTTGCGACGCAGGATCGCCTCGCCCGCACCCACATCGACGATGACGTTGCCGTATTCCTCGCGCTTGACGAGGCCATTGATGATGGTGCCGGCGCGGTCCTTGAATTCTTCGTACTGACGATCCCGCTCGGCTTCGCGCACCTTTTGCAGGATCACCTGCTTGGCGGATTGCGCGGCGATACGGCCCATCTCTACCGGCGGCACCTCTTCGACGAAAGTATCGCCGATCTGCGGATTTTCCATGTACTGCTTGGCCTGTTCGACAGTGAACTCGGCCTGATAATTCTCAAGCTCGTCATCGGCGACAACGGTGCGGACACGGGTAAAGGTCGCCTTGCCGGTCTTGCGGTCGATGTGGACGCGGATGTCCATCTCGGCGCCGTAGCGGCTCTTGGCCGCGCGGGCGAGGGATTCCTCCATCGCCTCGACCACCAGACCGGGGTCGATCATCTTTTCACGGGCCACGGCCTCGGCGGTTTGCAGCAGCTCAAGCTGGTTTGCAGAGGTGATTGCCATTACTTCGTCTCCTCTTCGGACCCGTCGCGGGCCATGGTCGTGGCGCCCGTTTCGGGCGCTTCCTCTACGATTTCGTCGAATTGGTCTTCGTTCAGAACGCCGGCGGCCTTGCGCTGGCGCAGCATTTCTTTGATCAGGTCGTCGGTCAGAACCAGCTTGGCATCGCTCAGCCAGTCGAATTCTAGGCCGATGGTCACCGTTTCGCCATTCTGGTCGATGTTGATCAGCACCTCGTTGCCCTCGACACCAGCCAGTTCACCCTTGAACCGGCGGCGGCCGTCGATCATCTCGGTGGTTTCGATCTTGGCCTCGTAGCCTTCGAACATCTCGAAATCCTTGAGCCGGGTCAGCGGCCGGTCAATGCCCGGGCTTGACACTTCGAGCGTATAGGCATCCAGGATCGGATCCTCGACATCCAGCGTGGCGCTGACCGCGTTCGAGATCGCGGCGCAATCGTCCACCTCGATACCGCCATCGGGCTTGTCGGCCATGATCTGAAGCGTGGTGCTCTTGCCGCTCATCAGGCGAATGCGCACCAGCTCGTATCCCAGATCCGCGATCACGGGGCTGACGATCTCGGCCAGGCGCCGGTCGATGGCGGCCTTTGCTATCAGGTTGTTGGTCATCTCGTGTCTTACCCAAGCTCCGGGCACAAAAAAACGGGCGCGCGGCCCGTCGATCTATTCCGGTGGAACCCCAGGCCAGTGCCCGACGCGCCGCTGTTGTCAAGGCATATACGCGGGATGGGGTGAGTCTGCAAGGGGGTGGGATTCGAAAGCTGGTTTACCCAACCCACCAGCGTTCCGCGATGCGGCCATCGTCCAGCGGACTACGGCTGCCGATCTGGCGCGGCAGGCCGACCGAGACGGCGGCGGCGAGCGCCATGTCGTCCTCGGAGGGGTGATAGCGGAACCGGGCGCGGTCGCGCAGCCCGTCGGGAAGGGGCAGGGCGGCGACATCGACATATCCGTCGCGCAGTGCCTCGGCCCGGACGGCGGGGTCGGGGATCACGATCACCTCGACCGTGTCGGCCCATCCGGCCTGACCCTGATTGTAGTGATCGTCAACCTTGCGGCCCAGGAAATGCCGCCCGTCCTGCGCCCGTTCGACCCGGTAACAACCAGTGCCGTTGGCCTGTTCCAGCGGCGTGACCGCCCCGCCCGCGCGGGTGATGGCAAAGCGGATATCGGCCAGCCGGAAGGGCAGGCCGGGATCGGCTTCGGCCAGTTCCAGCCGCAGCCGCGCGGGGCCAAGCGTCTCGGTCAGGCCGATTTCGGCCAGCGACGCGGCGGCATCGCTGGCAGAGAACCGCGTGCCATCGTGAAAGGTAACATCCTCGCGCAGATCAAAGTTCCAGACCCGGGCGCTGTCATCGGGTTGCCAGCCGGTGGCCAGTTCACCTCTGAGGGTGCCGTCGGGCGCGATCTCGGTCAGGGTGTCGAAAACGGCACCGCGCGCGATCCGTTCCAGGCTGTCGTCTCGCGGAACCGCCAGACGCAGGGTGCCCCCCGCCCGGGGCCGGTCGGCCAGCGACATGCCCGTCGAGGCCAAAAGGGCTGCGGCAGCACCCGAGGCGAACAGCGCGCGGCGGTCGATCCGGGTCATGTCGCGACCTTCTGTGCGATGCCGTCCATGATGCGCACCAGTTCGGCGCTGATGCCCGGTTCGGACAGGGCGTGGCCGGCATTGCGGATCATCCGTAGTTCGCAACTGGGCCATAGCTCGCTGAGCTTCCAGGCTGAGTTGGGTGGGCAGATCATGTCATAGCGCCCCTGCACGATATGGCCGGGAATATGCGAGATACGTCCCATATTGGCGAGGATCTGGCCGTCGAATTCCAGGAAGCCGTCGTTGATGAAATAGTGATTCTCGAGCCGGGCAAACGCACGGGCATAATCGCCGGGGCTTTCGCCCGTTGTGCCGTTTGAATGGATCGAGGCGAGCGCGTTCTCCCAGGCCGACCAGGCGCGGGCATAGCGGATCTCTTGCGCCATATCGCCCGAGAACAGGCGTTTGTGATAGGCGGTGATCATGTCGCCGCGTTCATTCTCGGGGATCAATGCAGCAAAGCGCGACCAGGGTTCTGGCCAGAACCGCCCGGCGCCGCCGCCATAGAACCAGTCCAACTCGGCCCGGGTCATCAGGAATACGCCGCGCAGCACCAGCCGGGTAACGCGGTCGGGATAGGTCTGGGCATAAACCAGTGCCAGGGTGGCGCCCCAACTGCCGCCAAAGGCGATCCAGCTGTCGATCTCCAGCGCTTTGCGGATACGTTCGATATCGGAAACCAGATGCCAGGTGGTGTTGTCGGTGACCGAGGCATGAGGTCGCGACCGGCCACAACCGCGCTGATCGAAGAGAATCACCCGGTACACCGCAGGATCGAAATAGCGCCGCATCGCCGGGCTGCATCCACCGCCCGGACCGCCATGCAGAACCACGACAGGGATGCCGTTGGGATTGCCGCTTTGCTCTACATAGACGCGGTGACCCTGACCAACATCCAGCATCCGCTGGTCGAACGGGTCGATCGGCGGATAGAGATATTGCATTGCGCGCTTTTGGTCCGGGTTTTTGTCCATTACAGGCCTATATAGTCCGCAATGGGTAAAAGAGCACACGGAGACAGGAATGCAAGCGCATCCGAACACGGTCGACCCGTCAGAGATCGCGAAATTCGAGGCGATGGCCGCCGAATGGTGGGATCCCCATGGCAAGTTCAAACCGCTGCATATGCTCAACCCCTGCCGCCTAGACTATATCACCCGGCAGATCGCGGGCGAATTCGACCGGGATCTGACCGTGCATCGGCCCTTTGCCGGATTGCGGCTGCTCGATATCGGCTGTGGCGGCGGATTGCTGAGCGAGCCGATGGCAAGGCTGGGGGCTGAGGTGGTGGGGGCCGATGCGGCCGAGGGAAATCTGCCGGTGGCGCGCATTCATGCGGAACAGTCGGACCTGGAAATCGACTATCGCCACACCACCGCCGAGGCGCTGGCCGAGGCGGGTGAGCTGTTCGACGTGGTGCTGAATATGGAGGTGGTCGAGCATGTGGCTGATCCGCTGTCCTATCTGCGGGCAACTCATGATTTGCTGAAACCGGGCGGGCTGCAGATCTGCTCGACCATCAACCGCAATCCCAAATCCTATGCGATGGCAATCCTGGGGGCCGAGGTGGTGATGCGTTGGCTGCCGCGCGGAACGCATGAGTGGTCGAAGTTCATCACCCCGGATGAATTGTTCGACCTGCTGCGGCAGGCAGGGCTGGATCCGGTGGATCGCAAGGGATTCGTGTTCAACCCGATTTCGTGGCAGTGGTCTATCTCGGATCGCGATCTGAGCGTCAACTACGTAACCGCCAGCCTGCGGCCGCGCTAGGCGCGCCGTTTTCCGATACGGAAAACGGCCAGGAAAATTCGCAATTTTCCTGGCCGGAAATCTTTGATTTCCGGTTCAGTTGTTTTCCAGTTTGATCCGCAGATCCCGCAGTACCGGCAGGGCCAGCCGAACGCGCTCGGTACCCAGTTCGCCCACCACATGATCGATCAGCGGCGCAATCATCGAGATTGCCTGATCGCGTGCCTGACGTCCCGCCGGGCTGATCGCCACCATCTTGCGCCGGGCATCGTCCCAGTCCGGGCGGATATGGATATATCCAGCCCATTCCAGCTTGGCGAGCGTATTGGTCATCGCCCCCCTGGTCACGTGAAACGTGCTGGCCAGCTGTGCCGGGGTGCGCTCATCTCCGACAAAGACCAGATGGTTCAGGACCGAAAAATGCGAGATTTCCATACCTTTGGGAAGCACCCGGCTGAGCCGGTTGCGCAACAGTTGGTCTGCAGTCAGGATCTCGCTGAACAGCGAGACCGCCAGGGTGTGGATATCGTCAGCCATCTCGTCACTGGGTCAGGGTCCTTCGAAAGCGCGTATGTGAGTCAAACTTGGGACTCTGCGTCGCGCCTCTGTAACAGATGTATCATCCAGATCGAAGATGTGAATGCCCGGTTCGGTGCCTGCGTCGATCCGCACCTCGCCCCAGGGGGCAACGACAAGGCTGTGACCATGGGTGTGGCGTGGTTTGCCGCGGTTGTGCGGATGGGTGCCGGTCTGGGCCGGGGCAAGAACCCAGCAACCGGTTTCGATCGCCCGTGCCCTGAGCAGCGATTCCCAATGCGCGGCGCCGGTCACTGGCGAAAAGGCTGCCGGAACGGTCAGGATGGTCGCTCCTGCCTGTGCGAGCGCCGCATGCAGATGCGGAAAACGCAGGTCATAACAGATTGTCATCCCCACGGTGCCGAATTCGGTCGGGGCCAGCACGGCCCGGCCACCCGGCCGGTAATTGGCCGATTCGCGAAAGGTTTCGGTTTCGGTCACCTGCACGTCGAACATGTGGATCTTGTCATAGCGGGCCACGATCCCCCCATCCGGCCCGATCATGAATGACCGGTTGGCAAATCGCCCGTCGGCATCGTGTGTCTTGAGCCCGAGAGAGCCGATCAGCAGCCAGATTCCCAGCTCGGCCGCCTGTTCCCTGAGCCCGGCCAGGGTGATGTCGTCCCCTTCGTGCTGCAACACCTCGCGCTGGCGTGTGGTGCTGTTCGAGACGCAATTGGTCACCTCGGGTGTCAGGACCCAGCGGGCGCCCCCCGCCGCGGCCTCGGCGACCATGCCCCGAACCATGTCCAGATTGGCCGCCGGGTCGTCCGACGAGGTGAGTTGCAGCAGCGCGGTTTTCATCCGGAGGCCAGCAGCGGATCGAGCTTGCCGTCCTGTTCCAGCGCATAGAGATCGTCGCAGCCACCCACGTGCTGACCGCCGATAAAGATTTGCGGCACCGTACGGCGCCCGCCCGCGCGCTGGATCATCTCGGGCTTGCGCTTGGGGTTGGTCAGCAAGTTGATTTCGGTAAAGGCGATGCCTTTCTGATCCAGCAGCCGTTTGGCCGCATGGCAGAAACCGCAAAGCGGCGAGGTATAGATTTCGACGGGTTTCATCCGGGTATCCTTCGTTTCGCGCCAATCTAGATCATTTCCGGCGAAAGTGGAGACCGGTTTTTCGACAGGCGCGGGTTTGGTGCTTGCGCAGCTATGCCTCGCGCGTAACCCGCGCCAGTACCAAAACGAAAACTTGATCAGCGCCCGCGTTCAGACAGGCCTGCGCAGATGCCGCCAGGGTCGCGCCCGAGGTCATCACATCGTCGATCAGCAACAGCTTGCGCGCCGCCAGCCTGCGGCGCCGTCGAGGATGGACCGAGATCGCGTTTGCAAGGGTTTCGGCCCTCTGGGTGGAGCTCAGCCCTTCAAGCATCGGCGTGGCGCGATCGCGAACCAAAAGGTCGGGGCAGACCTGCAGACCGGTCTGGCGCCTGACGCTCTGAGCCAAGAGGGCGGACTGGTTATAGCGACGGCGCAGCAGGCGTGACCAATGTAGCGGTACGGGCGCGATCAGCATGTTTGGCCGCAACAGGGGTGCTGCCGCGCGGGCCATCCACAGCCCGCCGGGTCGGGCCAGTTCGGGCCGGTCGCCGTGTTTCAGGGCCAGCACCATGCGCCGGGCCCGCCCGGTATAGAGAAGCGCGGCGCGCCCGTCGGACCATGGGCGCGGGTGGGTCATGCAGTCGTCGCATTCAATCCGGTGCCCGTCGCGGGCGCCGGGCAGGGGGGCGCCGCAACTGTCGCAGACGGTGCCGTCGATAAAGGGCGTGTCGCGCCAGCATTTGCCACACAGCCCGAAATCGGATGTTACCAGATCGCCGCAGCCCAGGCAGCGCGGGGGATAGACCGTTTCGATCGCGGTTTGAATCTGTTGCCACATGGGTTAACTGCGCCTCATGACGACACCCGGTTCCTCTCTGCCCCCCGCGCTGGTCGATAGCGCCGCATTGGCCGCGCGCCGTGCCAGAATGCGGGACACGGCGCTTTTCCTGCACCACGCCGCGCTGGACGAGGTTCAGGATCGCCTGTCTTTGGTTAACAGAACCTTTACGGATATGGCGGTGGTGACCCCGGCACCGTCGCTCTGGGCCGGGCACTTTCCGACGGCCCGGCTTGTGGCCGAGGACGAGACGCTCGATCTGACCCCGCAAAGCTGCGATCTGTTGGTGCATGCCATGGCCTTGCACTGGGCGAACGACCCGGTGGGGCAATTGATCCAGTGTCGGCGCGCGCTGCGGCCCGACGGGCTGTTTCTGGCGATCTGCTTTGGCGGCCAGACCCTGCATCAGTTGCGCGCGGCGTTGGCCGAGGCTGAGACACAGGTGACCGGCGGTATCAGCCCCCGGGTGGCGCCGATGGCCGAGATTCGGGACCTCGGCGCGCTGCTCCAGCGGGCCGGGCTGGCGCTGCCGGTGGCCGACAGCCTGACGCTCACCGCCGAATACCGCGACCTGCCGCACCTGATGCGGGACCTGCGCCAGATGGGAGAGGCCAATGCCCTGTCCGCGCGTCTGCGTCGCCCGACGCGGCTTGCGGTGTTCACGCGGGCCGAGGAAATATATGCCGCCCATTTCGCCACGACCGAAAACCGCCTGCCCGCCACGTTTGAACTGATCTGCCTGACTGGTTGGGCGCCGGATGAAAGTCAGCCCAAACCGCTGCGTCCGGGGTCGGCCAGCGCCCGGTTGGCGGCGGCGCTGGGTACATCGGAAACGCCTTTGTCCGATTGACGGCAGGAGATTTACCGTTATCTCAGACCGAAGCCCGCAGAAATTCAGGAAGCCAGATATGTTCGACGCCACCCGCCCCGCCCACGCGCCCGCTGACCACCCCAAGGTGAAAATGGGTCGCATCGGTGTGTTGCTGGCCAATCTTGGTACGCCCGACGACTATTCCTATTGGCCGATGCGCCGCTATCTGAACGAGTTTCTGTCCGACAAGCGTGTGATCGACTATCCGGCCTGGAAATGGCAACCGATCCTGCAGGGGATCATCCTGACCAAGCGGCCGTTCAGTTCGGGCGCGGCCTATAAATCCATCTGGAATCATGACAAGGGCGAAAGCCCGCTGATGACGATCACCAAGGATCAGACCGCCAAGCTGCGCGCGGCGCTGGCCGAACGGTATGGCGACCGGGTGCTGGTGGATTTCTGCATGCGCTACGGCAATCCCTCGACCAAGTCCAAGGTGCGCCAGATGGTGGCCGAGGGCTGCGACCGTATCCTGTTCTTTCCGCTCTATCCGCAATATGCCGGGGCCACGACCGCGACGGCCAACGACCAGTTCTTTCGCGCACTGATGGACGAGGCCTGGCAACCCGCCGCGCGCACCGTGCCGGCCTATTTCGACGAACCGGTCTATATCGACGCGCTGGCACAATCGATCGAGCGCGCCTATGCGGCGATGGACCGTCGGCCCGACGTTCTGGTCTGCTCGTATCACGGCATGCCCGAGCGCTATCTGATGCAGGGCGACCCGTATCATTGCCAGTGTGTGAAAACCACGCGGCTGCTGCGCGAGCGTCTGGGCTGGGACAAGAGCGAGGTTATATCGACCTTTCAGTCGCGATTCGGCCCCGAAGAATGGCTGAAACCCTATACGGTCGATCACGTGGCAGAACTGGCGCGGCAGGGTAAGCTCAATATCGCCGTGGTTGCACCGGCCTTTTCCTCCGATTGCATCGAGACCTTGGAAGAGATCAACGAAGAGATTCGCGAGAGCTTTGTGCACGCGGGCGGCGAGAGCTTTACCTATATCCCTTGTCTCAACGACGAGGATGCCCATATCGCGGCGCTGGCCAAGGTGGTCGAAAGCAATCTGGGCGGTTGGCTGGACTGACCACCAGGTCGTGCCCTGCGGGGCAACATGTTGAGAGGGCAATAAAAAAGGCGGTGGAGACCACCGCCTTTTTTACAACTGGCGCTAGGCCAATCTATTAGTTGTTGGCTGCAACAGCGGCGCCGACCAGAACCAGCAGGATCAGGGGCAGCAGGATGCCGCTCGACGAGCTCTGGGTCTCTTCGACGATGACCGGTGCTTCGACAACCGGCTCGGCCAGGTTGCCAGCGAAAGCGGTCGATGCGGCAGCGGACAGAGCAGCGGCGAGAACGAGTTTCTTCATGTTAACCTCCAGAATTTGCGCGATTCATCAATTTTTGAACCGCGCACCCAAGACTTACCTCGTGAGTTTTTTCTAATCAGCTATGCGGTTGGAATGCAAACGGTTGTTGCGCGACAAGCTGCTTTGCCTGCCGAAATGTCGTCAAATTAGCAACACCTGCGTGCCAACTTTGGTCAGATCGAACAGCTGGGCGATATGCTCGTTGTAAAGACCGATGCAGCCATTGGATGATCTGCGGCCGATCTTGCGCGTGTCATGGGTTCCATGAATGCGATAGTATTTCCAGCTGAGGTAGAGCGCATGGGTGCCCAGCGGGTTGTCAGGCCCCGGCGGGATGTAATCGGGCCATTCCGGGTTGCGTTTCTTCATCGATGGGGTCGGGGCCCAACTGGGACCGACAACCTTGCGAATCACGCTGGTGCGGCCACGGCGGGTCAGCTCATCGGTAAGCGGAACCGAAGATGGGAACAGCCGATAGACGCTTTGGTCCTCGGACCAGTAATGAAGCGCACGCGACACGGTATCGACCAGAATGGCACCGTTACGGGTGTTCGAGAAATAGGGTTGCCAGTCAAGCGCGCGGAAGCTGGAGATATTCCGACGGACCGGCGGCTCGGGTTCGGGCGCAGGGCGCAGCGGGTCTTCGGAGGTGAATTGTGCCAGCGTGGGCGTGCCGAGCACCGAGGCGGCACCGACAATGAAGCTACGCCGGGTCGAAAGTGAGGTGGGTTTCTTGACCATCAAAAGGACCTTTACGCAGAAATTCACAGGATAGTGTGCATAATATGGCCTTAGGGACGCAGTCGCAAATCAAACCGTACCCATATGTCGCCTGAGATAGAGGCAGGATTTGCATCGCAACCGGTCAAAGGTTATCTGAGAGGCCGACAATAGGATGCGGTGTGACCATGACGCGACTGATTTCCATTCTTCTTGCTTGTTTTCTGGCGCTGGCCGCCTGTACCGATACCGGGGGTCCGACGCAGCTTGGCTCGGACGGCAAACCGTTGCCCAAGGTCTACCGGATTCGCGGCGATGCCTCGAAGTTGCAGTTCAGGATGCTCGATTCGGTCAATGCCCTGCGGCAGGCATCGGGTCTGCTGCCGGTGCAGCTCAATCCTGAACTGAACGCGGCCGCAGCCACCCATGCGCGCGACATGTCGGTGCAGAATCGGCCGTGGCATTTCGGGTCTGACGGGTCGTCACCGATCGACCGTGCCCGCCGTGCCGGCTATCCTGGCGTCTTCTTGGGCGAGGCGATCTCGGAGACGTATGAAACCGAGGTCGAGACGCTGGCGGCCTGGATGGAACAACCCGGCCCGCGCTCCGTCATCCTGGACCCCAAAGCAACCATGATGGGATTTGCGTGGTTCCAGGAAAACAACGGCAAGATCTGGTGGGCCCTGGAAATGGGGGCCTGAACTCCTGACGTGACGTCGCAAGCAAAAAGGGCCCCGAGGGGGCCCTTCTTTCGTGCCGAACACGTCAATCACGCCGCCTGAAGTGGATGTGATTCGGTCAGGATGGCATAGAGTTTGGTCGGATCCGGGTTGGCCCGAAGCTTGGTGCAGACCGACTGCTCGCGCAGGGTGCGCGAGACCAGCGCCAAAGCCTTGAGGTGCTCGACACCGGCGTCCTCGGGTGCAAAAAGCGCAAATGCCAGGTCGACCGGCTGGCGGTCGACGGCACCGAAATCGAGCGGTTTCTCCAGCAGGACGAAGACGCCCGCCACCTGTTCCAGGCCTTTGAGCCGGGCATGTGGCAGCGCGACGCCGTGACCTACACCGGTTGGCCCCAGACTCTCGCGCTCAAGCAGAGCCTCAAGCATTTCCTGAGCGTCCAGCTTTAGGCTCACTTCAGCCAAGTCCGTGATTTCCTGAAATAATCTCTTCTTGCTCGACGCGGCGCCGATGACGCGGACCGCGTTGGGCTTGAGGATGCTCGAAAGCTCCATAAGGTCTTGCTCCTCGCGCGCGCCACCGGCGGTGCCGGGCGCGCGCAGTTCGTGTCTTGCCTATTACGGATCAATCCAGCCGATGTTGCCGTCTTCGCGGCGGTACACGACGTTCAACCCGTCCTTGCTTTCATTCCGAAACACCAGCACCGGGGCGCCAGCCAGTTCCATCTGCATCACGGCCTCGCCAACTGACAGCGATGGAATCTTGGTCTCCATTTCGGCGACGATCATCGGCTGCAGCGAGTCGGGCTCGCTTTGCGCGTCCGGTTCTTCCGAGGCGAGGATATAGGACGAGGCTCCGAAGAGTTCAACCGGCTCGACCCGGTCCTTGTGGTGGTCCTTCAGTCGTCGCTTGTAGCGGCGCAGTTGCTTGTCCATCTTCTCGCAACAGCTGTCGAACGCTGCATAGATCTCGGTTGCGTGGGCCTTGGCCTGGGCAGTCAGGCCGGTCGACAGATGAACGGTGGCTTCGCATACATATTCATGCGCCGAACGGGAAAACACGACATGGGCGTCGGTGGGACGCTGCGCATATTTCGACACCACCTCACCCAGTTCGGTCTGAACGTGGTTTTGCAAGGCCGCACCGATGTCGATCTGTTTTCCGCTGATTTGATAACGCATGTGATCTCCTTCACAAATTTCACCCTTATTGACGCCGCGAAATGCGGCTTGCCTGTTATTTTCGGGTGACGGGAATTGACGCGGCGCCGGGTTGCGGCTGTTTGTTCCCTTCTCTGAAGGGGTGACCAGAAACAGCTTCGATCCGGTGCTTTGCCATAGCCCAATTGAGGCAAGAGACGCGCCCGCTGTCAATGGCAACCGCGCGGGCGCGACATGATTTCCACCAGTCGTTGAGTCTTTGTAAGGATCAGGAGATGCGGAAATTCTCGCCAAGATAGACGCGGCGGACATTCTCGTTCTCCACCACTTCCTCGGGGCTGCCCGACATCAGCACCTGCCCGTCATGCAGGATATAGGCGCGGTCGACGATTTCGAGGGTTTCGCGCACGTTGTGGTCGGTAATCAGAACGCCGATGCCTCGATTCTTGAGGTCAGAGACCAGATGCCGGATATCGCCCACACTGATCGGATCGACCCCGGCAAAGGGTTCGTCCAACAGCAGGTATTTCGGATCGGCGGCTAGACAGCGGGCAATCTCGACCCGGCGGCGTTCGCCGCCAGACAGCGCCAGTGCAGGGGCGCGGCGGAGGTGTTCGATCGAGAAGTCCGACAACAGCTCTTCCAGCCGCTCGCGCCGCTTGTGGGCGTGTTTCTGGGTGATATCGAGCACCGAAAGGATGTTATCTTCGACGCTGAGCCCGCGAAAGATCGACATTTCCTGTGGCAGATAGCCGATCCCCATCCGAGCGCGGCGATACATCGGAAGGGTGGTCACATTCTGTCCGTCGATGATGACTTTTCCCGCCTCGGGAAAGACCAGCCCCGCCACCGAGTAGAAGGTGGTCGTCTTTCCAGATCCGTTCGGTCCCAGCAGTGCCACCACCTCAGATCGGCCAAGCGTCATCGTGACGTCACGGATCACCGTTTTCTTGCGGTAAGACTTCCGTAACTTCTCGATTCTGAGGCCCGAGGAGCCCTCGGTCACGGTCAGCTGGGGTTTGCTCATCAGTCGCCGTCCGAGTTGAGGATGGTTTTCACGCGACCAACCATCTGGGCGGTGCCCGAAGTCAGGTTGACGGTCATCTTTCCTGAACTCAGCGCATTCTTGCCCTGGGTCAGCAGGACATCACCCGTCATCACGATGACACCGGTACCGATGGTGTAATCGGCGCGCTGGGCCTGGGCGGCGTCGGGGCCGCTGACCAGCACAACGTCGCCCGTAGCCTCCAGCCGTTCGATCCCCGAGGCCTGCTGATTGTAGATCACCAGCACCCGTTTGGCCGACAGCCGCATCTCGCCCTGCGAGACCATCACATTGCCCTGAAACTCGGCCGAGCCGTCCTCCTGGCTTACATCAAGGGTGTCGGCGGTCACTTCGACCGGCAGCGTCGGGTCGGCCTTGACGGCCCCAAAAGCAACCTTTGTGCCCTCGGCCTGCGCCGCAACGGCACCCAGGGCCAGGACGAGGCCCAGGATCAATGCACGAATTTCGATCACACGTTATCTTTCCGCAGCTTTCGGGTCATATAGCAGTTTCACGCCATTCTTGAAACGAATATGGACAGGGCCATCCTCGTTTTCAGCCCCCATTTGCATAGAACCTGCTGTAAACTCTCCGATAGGTCCGGTTCCGCGCACGCTGCCAGGGGTTTCACCGGATATTCCGCTCAACCCTGCGTTGAGTTGCTCGGTGGTCACCGTCAGCCCATCCGAGGTGGTTATCACCACGTTGCCGGTAAAGATCGCCAGGTCCTTGTCCATTTGCACGGTGCCCAGATCCGAGGTCAGCCGGATCCGCCTTCCCCCCAGCAAGAGCAGCTCGGCGACAAGGTCGGTAGCCTCGGCGGGCGCGTTATCGCCACCCGGTCGGGCCAGCGTTGCCTGCACCTGGATCTGTTCGCCCTTTGGGGTGACTGCTGAAAAGAACGGGCCTGTGACCTGCTGGCCGCGGGTTCGGTCGGCAATCTCATCCTGGGCAAAGGGAATCGGGCTAACGCTATCCGTCCCGCGCGACGACAGCAGGAACACGGCTGACAGCAGACCTAGTGCAGTTAGGGGCAACAGCACCTTGAGGTATTGGACAACCCGGGAATAGCTGTCGACCGCCATCGCCTAGCCCAGTCCGACGCGCAGACAGTCGTGGATATGCAGCAGGCCGCGCGCGACGCCCGGCTCGGCCGGATCGACCACGAAGAGCGAGGTGATCTTACGCGCGTTCATGATCGCTACCGCTTCCTCGGCCAGCGCATCGGGGGCGATGGTGGTCGGGTTGGCGGTCATCACCTGGGCGGCGGTCTTGTCCAGCAGGCCGGACATGTGGCGGCGCAGGTCGCCATCGGTGACGATACCTGCCAGATGGCCGGCATCATCGGTGACCCCGACCACGCCAAAGCCCTTGCGGCTGATCTCCAGCAGCGCCTCGCTCATCGGGGTGTTGGCAGCGATCAGCGGCACTGCCTCGCCCCCGTGCATCAGATCCGATACCCGGCTGAGCCGCGCGCCCAGCTTGCCGCCGGGATGGAAGACGCGAAAGTTCTCGGGCCGGAAATCGCGATATTTCATCAGCGCGATGGCCAGTGCATCGCCCATGGCCAGCGTCAATGTGGTCGAGATCGACGGCACCATGCCAAAGCCGCAGGCCTCGCCCAGCGCCGGGATCAGCAGATGCACATCCGCCTGCTGCATCAGCGAGCTCTCGGGTTTGCTCGACAGCCCGATCAGCGGGATGGCAAAGCGGCGGGTAAAGGCCAGCAGATTGGCCAGTTCGGGCGCCTCGCCCGAGTTCGAGATGGCCAGAACCACGTCATCCCCGGAGAGCATTCCCAGATCGCCATGGCTCGCCTCGGCCGGGTGCACGAAATAGGCGGGCGTGCCGGTGCTGGCCAGCGTCGCGGCAATCTTGTGGCCGATATGGCCCGATTTGCCGATGCCCGAAACGATCACGCGCCCCTTGGTGCGCAGGATCAGGTCCACGGCCTCGGCAAAATCGTCTCCCAGGCTCTCAGACAGCGCGTCAAGCGCCCGGGCCTCGTCCAGCACTACCTGGCGCGCGGTATCGATGAAAGAACTGCGGTCGGTCATGAGTGGGCAAAGATATCGGTTTCGGGCCAGCCCACAAGGTCGAGCCGGGCCCGTGTAGGCAGGAAATCAAAGCAGGATTGCGCCAGTTCGGCGCGGCCTTCGCGCGCCAGCCGACCATCCAGCGCCTCGCGCAGGCGGTGCAGATAGAGGACATCGGAGGCGGCATAATCCAACTGCGCCTCGCTCAGCGTCTCGGCGCCCCAGTCGCTCATCTGCTGCTGTTTCGAGATATCGACGCCCAGCAACTCCTGGCACAGGTTCTTGAGCCCGTGGCGGTCGGTATAGGTGCGCACCAGGCGGCTGGCGATCTTGGTGCAATAGACCGGTGCGGTCAGGGCGCCAAAGGCGTGATAGAGCGCAGCAATGTCGAAACGGCCGAAATGAAAGAGCTTCAGGACCGCGGGGTTTTCGAGCATCGCGCACAGGTTGGGCGCGGCGGTCTGGCCCTTTTCAACCTGCACGATATGGGCATTTCCGTCGCCGCCCGACATCTGGATCACACAAAGACGGTCGCGATGGGGGTTCAGCCCCATGGTCTCGCAGTCGATGGCCACCACGGGGCCCAGATCCAGCCCGTCGGGCAGGTCGTTCTTGTAGAGGTGATTTGCCACGGAAATGTCCTTTCCACCGTATCGGCCCCGAAATAGGCGCTTTGTGCGCCGAACTCAACTGCGGGGAGGGGGTAGGTCGAATCCGCTGGCTTCAAGGGCGGCTCTTTTGCGGCAGCGGGCCGCAGGTCGTGCGCGGGGAATGAGTTTTTATACCCAGAAAGAAACAGCAGCATTCCCGCTTCTTTCTGGTTCGAAATACTCCCGCCTGAGGCTCCTGCCCTCGCGGCTGGCGCTGAGGTCAGGGAAAGGAGCGTTCAGTAGGGTGCCTGGAGATCGTTCATCGAGACAAAAACCGTCTTCATTTCCGAGAAGTGGTTGATCGCCAGTTTCGAGTTTTCGCGCCCCACGCCCGATTGTTTCGAACCGCCAAAGGGCGCCTCGACCGGGGCCAGATTATAGGTGTTGATATAGCAGGTGCCCGCTTCGAACCCGGCCACCATCCGGTGGGCGCGGGTGATGTCGCGGGTAAAGACGCCCGCGGCGAGGCCGAACTCGGTGGCATTGGCGCGGGCCAGCACCTCTTCCTCGGTGTCGAAGTCGAGAACCGACATGACCGGCCCGAAAATCTCTTCGCGGGCGATGGTCATGTCATCGGTTACATCGGCAAACACGGTGGGCAGCAGGTAGAAACCGTCGCGATCCAGCCGGTTGCCGCCATAAACCAGCCGTGCGCCCTCGGCCTTGCCCTTGTCGACATAACCCAGGACGATGTTCATCTGGGCCTCGCTGACCATCGGCCCGAAATTGGTGGCCGGGTCCATCGGATCGCCGATCACCGCCGTTGCCAGACGCTCGGCCAGGCGGGACAGGAACGCCTCCTTGATGCCCTTCTGCACAAACACGCGGGTCCCGTTCGAGCAGACCTGACCCGAGGAATAGAAGTTGCCCAGAATGGCGCCCGAAACCGCGTTTTCGATATCGGCGTCATCAAACACGACCAGCGGCGACTTGCCGCCCAGTTCCATCGTCACGTGCTTGATGCTTTCGGCGGCGGCGGCATAGACCCGGCGCCCGGTGGGGACCGAACCGGTGAGCGATACCTTGGCGACGCGCGGATCGGTGACCAGAGACGCGCCGACATCGCCATAGCCCTGCACAACGCTATAGATACCCTTGGGCGCCCCGGCCTCGACCAGGATTTCGGCGACCTTGAGGGCGGAAAGAGGGGTGGTTTCCGATGGCTTGAACACCATCGTATTGCCGCAGGCCAGCGCCGGGGCGCCCTTCCAGCAGGCGATCTGGGTGGGATAGTTCCAGGCGCCGATGCCGACGCAGACGCCCAGCGCCTCGCGGACGGTATAGGCGAAATCACCGCCACCCAGCGGGATATGCTCTCCGGTCAGCGACCCGGCCAGCCCGCCGAAATACTCCAGCGCATCGGCCCCCGAGGTGGCATCGGCGACGGTGGTTTCTTGAATGGGTTTGCCGGTGTCATGGGTTTCGATCACCGACAGGTCATGGTTGCGGGCGCGCATGATGTCGGCGGCGCGGCGCAGGATGCGTCCACGTTCGGTTCCGGTCATCGCGGCCCATTGCGCCTGCGCCTGTCGCGCGGCCTCAAGCGCCTGGTCGATGATCGCGGGTGTGGCCGAGTGCAACCGGGCGATCACTTCCCCGGTGGCGGGATAGATCACGTCGATCACGGCGCCTGCCGTGTCCTCGACATAGGCGCCATTGATGAAATGGCTCGCTTCTGGCTGGAACTTCATGATGCGTCCTTTGTGCCGGTGCCGGAGATGTGGGGAGTCGTTGCGGATCTTCTACGAGCATGTTGATTGGCCAGTCAATAAAAAAAGATTCAGGCGAAAGGAGTGATGATAAACAGGCAGAGTTGAAAATGTTCCCCAAATGTTCTATATTGGATCCATAGAACATGGAGGGTGGACGCCATGACTCAGCATTACGACGCCATGCCCCAGATGGGGCCGAGCAACGATTATCATCTGCTGCCGGTGACCGAGAAACAGTTGCGCTTTGCGCGATCGATCGCTGCCCGTGCCTCGCTGGACATCCCAATTGAGGCGCAGCGCGACCGGCGCATGTTGTCGGCCTGGATCTCGGCCCATCGCGCGCCCGAATCCTCTCCCTTCGACCGGTATCCCTCGGGCAAGCAGGTCGCCTATGCCGAGCGGATCGCGCGAGCCAAGCGGCGCGCCGTGCCTTCGGAATGCTTCCACGACAAGGCGGCGATGTCGGCTTGGATCGACCGCAACAAGTGATCGGTGTGATCGGGGTGTTGACTTAACTGACAAATTTAGTCAGATATAAGCAAAGCCAGACCGGCCGGCACGGCCCGTCAAGCCGCGCCTGACAACATCCAAGGATATTCGCCATGAAAACCCGTGTCTTCGCCGCTGCGGCGCTGGCTTTGTCGTGTTCCGTGCCCGCCTGGGCTGCCGACCGAGCCGCCGTTCTGACCACCTATGCCGACATTGCCGAGGCCAAGTATCAAGACAGCCTGATCACTGCCCGCGCGCTTCAGGTTGCGGTCGATGCGCTGATCGCCGATCCCTCGGCCCAGACGCTGGCCGCCGCCAAACAGGCCTGGCTTGCCGCCCGCGATCCTTATCAGCAGACCGAGGTCTATCGCTTCGGAAATGCTATCGTCGATGATTGGGAGGACAAGGTGAATGCCTGGCCGCTGGACGAAGGGCTGATCGACTATGTCGATGCCTCCTACCCCGGGGCGACCGATGAAAACGGCTATGCCGCGCTGAACGTGATCGCGACGCCTGTGTTCGACCTGTCCGGTACGACCATCGACGCCAACCAGATCACGCCCGAGCTGCTATCGGGCACCCTGCACGAGGCGGACGGGGTCGAGGCGAATGTAGCGACCGGTTATCACGCCATCGAGTTCCTGCTCTGGGGGCAGGATCTGAACGGCACGGGTCCGGGCGCGGGCAACCGGCCCTGGACCGACTACGCGCCCGGTGCCGATTGCACTGGTGGCAATTGCGACCGGCGTGGCGCTTATCTGCAGGCGGCGACCGACCTCCTGGTCTCGGACCTGGAATGGATGGCCGCGCAATGGGCGCCGGGCGGCGACGCCCGTACCTCGGTCACGGCGGACGAGACCGTTGGCCTGGTGGCGATACTGACCGGCATGGGCAGCCTCAGCTATGGAGAGCAGGCGGGCGAGCGGATGCGGCTGGGCCTGCTGCTGAACGATCCCGAGGAAGAGCATGACTGTTTTTCGGACAACACGCATAACAGCCACTACTTCGATGGGTTGGGCATCCGGAACGTCTATCTGGGTCGCTATACCCGGGTTGACGGCACGGTGATCTCGGGCCCGTCGCTGTCCGATCTGGTGGCCGATGCCGACCCTGCGCTGGATGCCGAGGTCAAGGACAGGCTTGACACAACGATGGGCGCGCTGGGCGCCATCCGCAGCGCAGCTGAAGACGGATTTGCCTACGACCAGATGCTGGCGCGCGGCAATGCCGAGGGCGAGGCGCTGATCATGGCGGGCGTCGACGGGCTGATCGAACAGGCCCGTTCGTTCCAGCGTCTGTTCCCGGTGCTGGGTCTTGACGATATCGCCTTCGAAGGCTCGGAGTCGCTCGACAACCCCGGCGCTGTGTTTCACTAACCCCATCCCCGGCACAGCCAGCGACACATGCCCGCCAAGCTGCTCATCCAAGAAAGTAGCATCATGACTTACAGACATCTTGCGGCGCTGGCCGGCGCCGCCGCTCTTTTTGCGGGCGTTACGCGGGCACAAGAGGCGCCTGGCTTCACCTGGGAAGGCGCGCTGGAGCTGGAATACGCCCGCACCTTCAAATCGGACACGGCGGGTAATGAATTCGGTGCCGCCACCGGTACGCTGGACCTGTCGGGGGCCTATCGGTTCAACGACACTGTCAGCGTCTTTGCCGCCCTGATCGGCGAGAGCCTGAATGACCCCACCCCGGGCGACCGGAACTTCACCGACTGGGGCCTCTATATCAAGGAACTGGGGCTGCAGATCGAGACCGGTTCGGCCAGTTTCCAGCTGGGCAAGGTCTCGCCTGTTTTCGGCATCGGCTGGGATCAGACGGCGGGATTCTTCGCCGCCGATCTGGCCGAGGATTACGAGCTGACCGAGCAGCTGGGCGCGCTGGTCGCGGTCGATCTGGGCGCAGTGGGGATGTTGCACGCAGGCCTTTTCTATGCCGATGACACCGCGCTGAGCCGATCGGCCGGGTTCCGCCGGGCGCGCAACAGCACTGCGTCGGGCGGTGCGGGCAATACCGGGCGGCTCGACAATGGCGCGCTCACCTGGATCAAGTCCCTTGGCGAGACCGAATTGCGACTGGGTGTGCGCCACCTCAGCCGGGGCGCTGGTGATGTGAAATCCGAAAACGGGGTGGTGGCCAGTGTATTTCATTCGTTTCATAACATGCCGCTCGACCTGTTTGCCGAGGTCGCCAGTTTCAGCGGCTACGGCGGCACCGCCGACGACGCAACCTATGCCACGCTCAACGCCGCCTATGCGCTGGGCGACGTGACCCTGTCGGGCACCTATTCCCGGCGTGACATCGACAGCACCGGGTTGACCGAACTATTCTCGGTCGGAGCTGAATACGAGTTTGGCGAGCGCTACCTTGTCGGCGCGGCGTTGGCGCGAATGGAAGAGGCAGGCGCTGTGGATCACGTGTTTGGTGTCAATTGCGAGATCGCATTGGGCGAATGAGCGGCGGGGGGCCTCATATCCTCCGGGTGCGACGGGTGGTCTCTGCCTGTTGTCGGGGGCCCCTTGTCCCGTTGCTGGCGCTATCTGCCTTGGGCCTCGGCGCAGAGGCCCAGCCGCGCAGCACAGATGAACGCGAGAGGATCGCTACCGTAACGGCCCCGGCAACGGGGTTCACAGCGGCGGAACCCTTTGAGCAGTTGCCCGGTGGCGCCGCCACGGTTTCGGGCGATTTGGGGCGCGATGCCTTCTCGCGCCCTTCCGCCAATATGGGCTTTGAGCGGGAACTGGATTTCCACCTGGGTCAGGCCCTGTTCGACAAGCTCTGGGTGGCGTCACCCTCCTCGACCAAGGCATCCGACGGGCTGGGGCCGCTCTACAATGCGCGCAGTTGTCAGGCCTGCCATATCCGCGACGGGCGCGGCCAGCCCAAGGGCGGACCGGGGCTGGTGCTGCGGGTCGGCAGGGTCCTTGGTGACGCGGTGCTGCCCGATCCGCTGTTCGGATTACAGATTCAGGACAGCGCCGTGCCCGGCCTGCGGCCCGAAGCGCGGATCGCGGTGAGCTATACCGAGACCGAGGTCTCCCTGAACGGGGGCGAGGTGGCGGTTCTGCGCAAGCCCCGATACCGGCTGGACGCGACGCAGGGCGCGCTACATGCTGAAAGCGTGCTCAGCCCCCGGGTGGCGCCACAGATGATTGGGCTGGGTCTGCTTGAAGCGATCCCCAAAGAGGAGATACTCGCCCATGCCGATCCGGACGACCGGGATGGCGACGGCATATCGGGGCGACCCAACCGGGTAGCTGATCTGGAGACAGGGCAGAAGGCGCTGGGCCGGTTCGGTTGGAAGGCGGGCGCGGCCTCGGTTCTTGACCAGACGGCAGCGGCCTTTGCCTCGGATATCGGTATCTCTTCGCCACTGCTGCCCGCGCCTTGGGGCGACTGTACCGGATCGCAAATGGAATGCCGGAATGCTCCTCATGGCAATGGCAATCCGCGCGGCGCCGAGATCGACGGCCCGGCGCTGGCGCTGACTGCGTTCTACAGCCGCAACCTTGCGGTGCCGGCGCGGCGGGATGTGGATGACCCTGAGGTGTTGCGGGGCAAGCGGGTGTTCTACAGCATCGGCTGCCCGGCCTGCCATGTGCCCAAACACGTGACCGCCCGATTGACGGATCAACCAGAGCAGAGCCTTCAGCTGATCTGGCCCTATACCGACCTGTTGCTGCATGACATGGGCGAGGGGCTGGCCGACCGGCTGCCGCAAGGCGTGGCAAGCGGGCGCGAATGGCGCACCGCTCCGCTTTGGGGGATTGGCCTGACCGAACAGGTCAGCGGAGAGGCGCGTTTCCTGCATGACGGGCGGGCGCGCACATTGCTTGAAGCGGTGCTCTGGCACGGGGGCGAGGCTGCGGCGCAGCGCGACCGGGTGATCGCCCTGATGCCCGAGGACCGCGCCGCCCTGATCCGGTTTCTGGAGAGTCTCTGACATGAAGCACCTTGTTGCCCTGATCCTATGCCTTGTCGCCGCAACGGCATCCGCCGACCCGGTCGGTCGGGTGCTCGACACTCTTGTGTTACCGGGGTTCGCGCGGCTGGTAGAGGAGACAACGTCGCTGGCCGCTGCCGCCGAGGTCGGGTGCGACGAGAGCGACCCTGATTTGCGCGCGGCGCTCAACGGGGCGCTTCGCGCCTGGGCCGGGGTCAGTCACTTACGTTTTGGCCCGACCGAGGCGGAAAACCGCGCCTTTGCGCTAGCCTTCTGGCCCGACAGCCGGGGCATGACGCCGAAGGCGCTTGCCGGGCTGATCGCGGCAGAGGATCCGGTGGTGCAGGATGCACAGGCGTTTGCCCAGGTCTCGGTCGCTGCGCGCGGGCTCTATGCGCTTGAGTTCCTGCTCTATGACGAGGGTCTGCCCGGCAGCGAGGCCTATCGCTGTGCCCTGATCCGCGCCATCGCGCGCGACACTGCGGGGCTGGCACAGGCAATGGCGGCGGACTGGGGTGACCGCTATGCGGCGCTGATGCGCGCACCGGGGCCGGACAGCCCCTATCGCAGTCGCGACGAGGCGATGCAGGAGCTGTTCAAGGCGCTGGGCACCGGCTTGCAGATGACCGCCGACCTGCGTCTGGGCCGGCCCTTGGGCAGTTTTGACAGGCCGCGCCCGAACCGGGCCGAGGCCTGGCGCGCGGGTCTTTCCCTGTCGCTGGTGATCGAGGCATTGCACTCGCAGCGCCAGCTGGCCCTGCTGCTGGCCGAAGGGGATGCCGCGCTGCAAGAGCGGCTTGGCGCAACCTTTGACCGTGCATTGGCCAGCGCGGCGGCATTGGACGATCCGTCATTGACCGGTGTCGCCACCCCGGTCGGGCGGCTCCGGGTCGAGGCGCTGCAACAACGGGTCAACGAGATCCGGCAGGTGGTGGCGCAGGACCTGGGGCCGAAACTTGGGGTTTCAGCGGGATTCAATGCATTGGACGGGGATTGAGCGATGACCACACGACGCGGATTTCTGGCTGGATTGGCGGCGGCGGGGCTGACCCCGCGCGCCGGTTGGGCCGATGCGGGCGCGCCCGCTTTCCTGAGCGCCGGGCGCGCCGCGGATGGTGCCTACAACCTCTATGGTCTGGATAGGCGCGGCAGGCCGGTTTTCCACCTGCCGATCCCAGACCGAGGCCATGCCGCCGCCGCCCATCCCGAACGGGCCGAGGCGGTGGCCTTTGCGCGCCGACCGGGCCGGTTCGCGCTGGTGCTGAACTGTGTGAGCGGGGCGGAAATCGCCCGGCTGAGCGCACCTGAAGGGCGGCATTTCTTCGGGCATGGCGCATTTGATGCCGAGGGCCGGATCCTGTTCACCACCGAAAATGATTACGAGGCCGGGCAGGGCAGGATCGGTCTGTGGGACGTAAGTGCGGGCTATCGGCGGATCGGTGAGTTTGGTTCAGGCGGGGTCGGCCCGCATGACATCCGCCTGATGCCGGACGGGCAGACGCTGGTGGTGGCCAATGGCGGGGTCGAGACCCACCCCGACACTGGCCGGGTCAAGCTGAACCTGCCGGTGATGCAGCCCAACCTGAGTTACCTTTCGCTGACGGGCGAGGTGCTTGAGGTGGTGCAGATGCCACCCGAGCACCGCATGAACTCGATCCGTCATCTTGACTTGCGCGCCGATGGGCTGGTGGCCTTTGCCATGCAGTGGCAAGGCGAGGCGAGCGATTTGCGCCCGGTTCTGGGCCTGCACCGGCGCGGCTCACCGCCGATTGCGGTGACAGGGTCCGAGGCAGAGATGCGCGCCATGAACGGCTATGGCGGTAGCGTCATCTTCTACGACGGGGGCAGGCGCGTCGCGGTATCTTCCCCCCGGGGCGGGCTGGTGCAGCTGAGCCATGTCGCGGCGGGCCGGATCGCCGGCGGTGTAGCGATCACCGATGTCTGCGGGCTGGGCGTGACCGGCGGCGCGCTGGTCGCCTCGTCGGGCAGCGGTGTCTTCACCCGCGTCGGCGGTGAGGTCACCAGCCGGTCCGCGATTGCCTGGGACAATCACCTGGTGGCGGTCAACGCAGGATGAGGCCGCGCTATTCTTTGGAATTCCTTTCGTGCGAGGCGACAGCCACGGCCGCCGACACAAACAGGCCGAGCAGAATGTAACCGGTCACAGCCTCGGCTACAGCCAGGCCGCGGCACGTCCCGACAGGTTGCAGATCGCCGTAGCCGACCGTGGTAAACGTGACATACGAGAAATACAGCAGTTCCGAGGGACGCTGCGCTCCGATGATGCAATTGTCCGAATACCCGAAGGACGCATAGACAGCAGCATAGAGGAAAGGCACGGACTGGATGAAGGATATGCCCATCAGCACGACCTGATGCTTGGGCTGACCGATCCGCACGACATAGGTCCAAAGCTGCATCAGCAGCCACGCCGCCAGAACGATCGTGGAAATGGTACCCAAGGTCCCGCCTGCGACCCCTTCGTCTACCTGTGACAGGATACGGAAGGCCAAGCTGCTGACGATGACCATTCCGGATGCGGCGATCATGGTGCCGCGCCACTCGTGCGTCAGGGAGTGCGGTTTGGTCATGTGCTGTTCCTCGAATTCCGGCTTCGATCATCTCTTGCCGGACGAGTTCAAGCAAGCATTCAGAGGCTCAGTGCGAGGCCAGATGCTCCTCGCCCCGGGCACGGGCCAGGGCGATCTGTTTCTGCCGTTCGCGGAACCGCATCTTGTCAGCCTCCGAGGTCTCGTCGATGCACAGGTGGCAACTGACCCCATGCTCGTATTCCGGGCGATTGCGATCCTCGGGCAGGATCGGGCGGCGGCAGCCATGGCACAGCTCGTGCGGCCCCTCGACAAGCCCATGCCCGACCGAGACGCGGTTGTCGAAGACGAAACATTCACCCTGCCAGGTGCTGTTGTCGGCGGGTATCTCTTCGAGATAGCGCAGGATGCCGCCCTTGAGGTGATAGACATCCTCGACCCCCTGACCCAGCAGGTAATTGGTCGATTTCTCGCAGCGGATGCCGCCGGTGCAGAACATCGCCACCCGCTTGTTGTGGAACCGCTCCTTGTTGGCTTCCCACCAGGCGGGAAAGTCGCGAAAGCTTTCGGTCATCGGGTCGATGGCGCCTTCGAAGGTGCCGATGGCGACCTCGTAATCGTTGCGGGTGTCGATCAGCACCACATCGTCCGAGCGGATCAGGTCGTTCCAATCCTCAGGCTCGACATAATGGCCGACGCGGGCGCGCGGATCGACATCCGGCTGGCCCATGGTGACGATCTCTTGCTTCAGCCGCACCTTCATCTTGCCAAAGGGCGGGTGGTCGCTGGTCGCCTCTTTCCACTCCAGATCGGCGGAACCCGGCAAGGCGCGGATATGGGCCAGCACCGCGTCGATCCCGGCGCGCGGCCCGGCGATGGTGCCGTTGATCCCCTCTTTGGCCAGCAGCAGCGTGCCCTTGACCCCTTGCGCCAGACACAGGTCCAGCAGGGCGGGTTTCAGGGTGGCCGGGTCGGCGAACCGGGTGAAGTGGTAGAGTGCGGCGATCGTGTACATGCCCGCGCCATACGCCGCGCCGCGCGTGATTTCAAGAGGCGCGGCAATGGGCGAAACATGCGTTTTCGATGTTGTTTTACTGGTGTTCGCTGGCCAGCGCGAGGCCGTGAACCACGGCGGTGAACACCTCGGAACCCTGTTGCCGGGCGCCAGGCAGGACGCGCCCCAGCGCCGCGCGGATCACCCCCATCAGGCTGGAGCCGCCGACAAACACGACCTGATCGACGCTGTCCGGTGCGACACCCGCGTCGTGTACCGTCTGCATCGCGCAAGTGGCGATTTCATCGGCGAAGCCGGTGAGCGCCACCTGCATCGCGGCGCTTCCCAGATCGGCCCACAGCCCACGTTCGACGATATCCAGCGCGATGCGGCCCACCTCGGCCTCGTTGGCGGCAATCTTACCGGCCTCGACCGCATAGGCCACGTCAT